>NZ_AZAX01000012.1:0-138883 GCF_001021175.1 Marinitoga sp. 1155
GAGGTTAGTTCTTCTGTTGTCGCTGCTGCATTTTCTGCATTTTCTTCTATTGCTCTCGCTTTTTCCAGTGCTTCTTCGTTTGCCAGCATTGTCCTTTCCGCTACTTCTCCTAATATCTCCGATGATTCTTCTATTTTATTTCCCGCTTCTAATAACCATTTTACTGTTTCTTTCAGGTTATTTGACATGTTTTGCAATGACTTCGCTATTATCGCTGTTTCGTCTTTCCCTTTTGATTTGAATTCTACTGTAAAGTCTCCTGTTGCAAATCTGTCTACTTTTTTGCTTAATTCCATTAATGGTTTTGATATTTTTTTGGCGAATATTATTGATATTATTACCGATATTATTAATATTATTATTGAGGTTATTATCAACACTATTTTTATCTTTTCTGATGCTAAAAATGCTTCTTTTGTCGATACTTCTGATATAAATGCCCATTTTATCTCTTTGTATTTAAATGGCGCATATGCCACTATTACTTTTTCACCTTTGTAATTTTCCCCTATTTCCCATCCTGTTTCCCCTGATAATGCCTTTTCTACATAATCTGTTTCTACTTTTTGTTTTAATATCGTTTCTTCTCCTGGTAAATTGTTTCTCATTATTTTATCTTCACTTACTATGTATGTTTTTCCTGTTTCTCCCATGCCACTTTTGTCAAGAAATATATTTTCAAATGTTTCATCTAAAATTCTGACTATTAAATACCCTACATTTTCACCATCATATAATACTCTTTTTCCGGCAAAAAAGCCATGTTCTTCTTCACCAATATTATATGATTCTATATCCGAAAAATGCACATTATCATCATTAGATTGTTTTAGAATATTATATAACTTTCCTAAAACAGTATCTTTATATTTACCATTTTCTATATTTGTTCCAAAATCTTCATTTTTCTTCACAGAATACAATATATAACCATCTGGAGTTATATAATAAATATCATAATATATTGCTTTTATATTTATTAATTTTCTCAATAATGGGTTTATTTGCTCATGTATGGCATTATATTGATATATTTCATCCAATATATCTGGTGAAATTTTGTTTTGATCAAAATTATCATCATAGAAAAAATTATCTAATTTTTCCCTATTTTTATATGGGTTTTTTTCATAGTATACTATTTGTAGGTCTTTTAAATATTTATCAAATCCACCTAAACTTTTTGAGAAATCCTCTTCACCATAAAAACCATTCAAATTTTCTATTATAACCGGCATTTCAGTAAAATAGACTAAATCGCTTTTTACTTCAGATAATGTCTTTTCTAAAAACGCTTTTTTAGAATCTCTGGCAACTATTAGTTTATCAGCAAAACTTTGTTGAAGCGAATTTTGCGAATTTGTAAGACTTATATAAAAAAATATAGAAAATGATATAAAAAGTAAAGAAAAAACCAGAATGAGAATTTTAGAATTTATTTTCATATTTTCCCCTCCCTGAAATAACAACTAATTTATAAACTCTAAAATATTAGAAATATATTTATCTTTATATCGTGGTTCATTGAAAATCTCATGTTTAGCGTATTTATGCTTTTGCAGAACAGATGTTTTAAATTTTTGGAACAATTCATTGCAATTATCAACTTTAATTATTTTATCGGATTCTCCATATTGCAATAATACAGGTATATCAACATTTTCCGCTTCTTCTAAAGCTTTTTCGGCTTCTGAAAAAAGTTGCTTTGCTGTTTTAAAGGCTATCTTATTATGAACAAGTGGATCGTCTAAATATTCTTTAATTGCCTTTTCATCATGACATAAATCTTTTGGGTCTATACCATTATTTATTGATATTTTTCCCATCCATCCTATTGTTGATAATAAAATTTTATGAAATGATGTATATATTTTCCCAACTGCTGGAGAAGATAATATCAGTTTTTCCGGTTTTTTATTAGAATATTCTGTATATCTTAATGCGATTAGTCCACCCATACTATGCCCAAATAATATAAAATTTTCCGGTGTTATTTCTTCTATAAATTTGTATATTTTATAAAAACTTTTTATGTAACCTTTTGGTCCTTCACTTACTCCATGCCCTGGAAGATCAAAAGTAATCACCTGATAATCTATATCAAGAAGTATATCTATTAAAAATTTATATCTTCCAGAATGCTCGCCTAACCCGTGAATAATTACAAATGTCTTTTTCGGATTTTCAGTATTTTTATATCTTTTCAAAAACATTTTATCACCTTAATTTTTTATATTTTGTCTTAATTTATATTTTTTAATTCATAAATTTTTGTTTTTCTATTTCTTTAAATAATTTTTTATTATTGTCATATTTTCTCATTAATCTGAAAATTTCCATTAATGCTTCTTCTTTTGACAAATCATGTAACCAATTTCTTAAAATCCATGAATATCTGAGTTCTTCTTTTGTAAATAATAATTCTTCTTTTCTTGTTCCAGAAAGTTTTATATCAATTGATGGGAATATTCTTTTTGTAGCCAGTTCTCTTGATAATACCAATTCCATATTTCCCGTTCCTTTAAATTCTTCAAATATTACTTCATCCATCTTTGAACCCGTTTCAACAAGCGCTGTCGCCAATATAGTTAAACTTCCTCCCTCTCTAATTCGCCTTGCAGCACCAAAAAATTTTTTGGGAAATGTTAATGCAGAAGGATCTACACCTCCACTTAATAATTTACCACTTGGCGGAACATAAAGATTATATGCTCTTGCAAGCCTTGTCAATGAATCCATTAATATAATAACATCATGACCAAATTCAACCAATCTTTTTGCCATATTTAAAGTCATTTCAGCAACTTTTATCTGATTTTTTGGGTCCATATCAAAAGGAGCTGCTATTACTTCCGCATCAACTGTTTCTCTTATATCTGTAACCTCTTCAGGTCTTTCATCTATTAATAATACTATTCTTTTGGTCTCTGGATTATTTTTTGCTATAGAATTTGCCATGTCTTTTAATAATGTTGTTTTACCAGCTTTTGGTGGTGCAACTATAAGCCCTCTTTGCCCTTTACCAATAGGTGAAAATATGTCTATAATTCTTGAACTAACCGGGGAAGATTCATACTCCAGTTGAAGCCTTTCATTTGGATAGACTGGTGTAAGATTTTCAAAAGAAATTCTATCTCTTGCATGCTCAGGTGCCTGAGAGTTGACCGCTTCTACTCTCAATAAAGCAAAGAACTTCTCTCCTTCCTTTGGTGGTCTCACTTGACCAGCTACTACATCTCCAGTTGAAAGATTAAACCGCCTAATTTGAGACTGAGATACATATACATCATCATTTCCGTTTAATAATGAATTATGAGTATTTCTTAAAAAACCATATCCATCTGGTAATATTTCAAGAACTCCTTCATGAAAAAAATATCCAAATGATTCGGTTTGTTTGCTGAGTATTTTAAACTTCAACTCATGATCAGTCAGTACAGAATAATTTTCTATTCCATATTTTCGTGCAAGATTATATAATTGTCTTCTGGACATTTGATTTAATTTTCCCATATCTATTTCTACAGGAATTATTTCATCTTTTTTTATATCTTTATTATTTTCATTCACGCTTTCACCTCATTGAATTTATTTGTAATTGAATCTATTATATTCATTGATTATTTTTTGTAATTTCACTTCATATGTGTTATCATTAATAAGCATAATTGATATTAGCAGAATGTTAGGAGTTTATGAAGAATTATTTTTGTGGATGCTTTTTATTGTATATTATACCACATTTTTTATTATATAAAAAACTATCAACAACCTATTTCTAAAAAAAATTATATGTATTAAGGTTTGATTTTTTCTGTGTATAAAAATAGTTTTATTTACAATCTAAATAATAAAATGCCCCAATGGGGCATTTTATTATTTTTCTTCTTCGTTTTCCTTTTTCTCAATATTTTCGACTAATTGTAATAAGGATGATTCTGCAGCATCTCCTCTTCTAAAACCTATTTTTAATATTCTTGTATATCCACTGTTTCTATTTTCAAATACTGGTGCGATTTCATCTACTACTTTATTTGTAAACTTTCTGTCATTAAAATATCTATTTATCTGTCTTCTTAAAGCAACACTTCTATCTTTATTGTCTGTTGTTTTTGCTTCTTTAGCCTTTGTCAAGATTTTTTCAACTAATGGTCTTACTGCTTTAGCTTTTGCTGTTGTTGTTATTATGCTTCCATGTTCAAACACTTCTCTTGCTAAATTTTTTAATAATGCCTTCCTATGTGAAGCATATCTGCTTAATTTATTTGTTTTTACTCTATGTCTCATAGTAATCAGGCTCCTCCCTTCTGGATCTCATCATAATCCAATTGGAATTTTTCTTTTAATTCCTTTCGGATCTCATCTAAGGATTTCTTCCCAAAATTTTTGATTTTCATTAATTCATCAGGATCCTTTTTTAGAATATCTCTAACTGTATGTATTTTTTCTCTTTTTAAACAATTTTTTGCCCTTTTGCTTAAATCTAATTCATCAATTTTTGTTTCTAATATTTCAATATTTATAGTTTTAAATTCATCTTCTGCTTCTTGAGTTGCAGATTCATCCACGATACTTTCACCTATTTCAACAATAGGTTGTTCTTCTTCAGTTTCTTCCGTAATTTCTTTCCATGAAGAATATATAATATTAAAATGTTCAATTAGTATTTTGGTTGCTTTTACCAATGCATCTTTAGGATCTACTGATTTTTTTGTCCATACTTCCAGAATTAATTTGTCATAGTCAGTTCTTTTACCAACACGAACATTCTCTGTTAAATAATTTACTCTAATAACAGGACTGTAAACTCCATCTATATATATATATTCTATATCTTTTGATAAATCCATTTCTGCCGTTGAAACAAATCCTTTCCCAATAGTTGCATATAATTCCATTTCAAACTTTTTATTTGCATTCATGGTTGCAATCTTAAATTCCGGATTTGCTATTTCAATTCCAGCAGGGGTTATTATATCTCCAGCTTTTATTTCGGCTGGACCCATTTTGTCTATTCTTAAAATTATTGGTTCTTTTAAGTTAGTTATATTATCAAAATCTGTTACTTTTAGTTCCACTTTCTTTAAATTAACTGTGATTTCCAAAATATCCTCTTGAACGCCTTCTATTACATCAAATTCATGTAATTTTCCTGGAATTCTGATACTGGTAATTGCCAATCCAGGAATTGAGGATAACAATACTCTTCTCAATGCGTTACCTATTGTAACTGCATATCCTCTTTCTAAAGGCGACAAGACAAACCTGCCATATTTGTATTCTAATTCTTCTGATTCTTCTAAAGTTTCTAATATCATTTTTTCCGGTTTGATAAATTCCATTCATTACCCCCAATTTAGCTTTTCTAAATTGGAGTGCACCCCCTTTCTTTTTGTTAGGCGCGTTTTTGCGATAATTATCTGGATAATCAATGTAATTATTATTTTGAATAAAGCTCGATGATAGCCTGCAAGTCTACTGGTACTTCCATCTCATCTAATGTTGGCAATCTTAAAAATGTACCTTTGAATGCATTATAATCTACTTCTATCCAATCTAATTTTTTGTTTGCTTTTTGAGTTAATTCGATTCCCTGTTTAATAGGTAATATTGATCTGCTCTTTTCTTTCACTTCAATAACATCTCCTGGTTTTACTCTATATGATGGAATATCCACTTTTTTACCGTTCACAAGGAAATGCCCATGTCTTACTAATTGTCTTGCTGTTCTTCTGTTTACTGCATACCCCATTTGATATACAACATTGTCTAATCTTGTTTCAAGAATTCTCATTAAGTTTTCTCCTGTATTTCCTTCTTTTCTTGAAGCTTCCTCAAAGTATCTTCTAAATTGTCTTTCTAATACACCATAAATTCTTTTTAATGCCTGTTTTGATCTTAATTGTAATCCATATTGTGTTGGTTTTTTTGTTTGTTTTCCGTGTTGCCCTGGTGCATATGGTCTTCTTGCAAGAGCACATTTATCTGTATAACATCTTTCACCTTTTAAAT
The DNA here is from genome assembly GCF_001021175.1 of Marinitoga sp. 1155. Classification (NCBI taxonomy): domain Bacteria; kingdom Thermotogati; phylum Thermotogota; class Thermotogae; order Petrotogales; family Petrotogaceae; genus Marinitoga; species Marinitoga sp. 1155. The sequence goes on from NZ_AZAX01000012.1 coordinate 6,013, forward strand.
ATAATTTAAATCCTTCTCTTCTACAAAGTTTACAAAGAGATCCTATATATCTTGCCATTACATTCCCTCCTCTTAGGCCTTACATTCCTTTTCTTTTCTTTGGTCTACAACCATTATGAGGTATTGGAGTTTTATCTTTAATATTTTCAATTACCAACCCTGCAGCCTGCATTGTTCTTATTGCTGATTCTCTTCCAGCACCTGGTCCTTTTACATATACATCTAATCTCTTTACTCCATATTTCAAAGCTTCTTTTGCAACCTTGTCTGCTGCTAACTGTGAAGCATATGGAGTTCCTTTTTTTGTTCCTGAAAAACCAGCTGTTCCTCCACTTGCCCAATATAATGTATTTCCTGCTGGATCTGTTAATGTTATTATTGTATTGTTAAAAGTTGATTGGATATGTACAACTGCTTTTTCAAGAGATATTTTCTTTTTCTTTTGAGTTGTTCTCCTAGCCATAAATAAACCTCCTTATTACTTTTTCTTGCCGATTTTTGAAGGTCTTGGACCCTTTCTTGTTCTTGCGTTTGAATGTGTTTTTTGTCCCCTAACAGGTAATCCGTTTTTATGTCTGTAACCTCTGTATGAACCGATTTCAATTAATCTCGCTATACTTTTTTGAATTTCCTGTCTTAATTCTCCTTCAACGAGGTAATGTTCGTTAATATAATGTGTTATTTTACTAATTTCATCATCTGTCAAATCTTTTGCTCTTTTGTCAGGGTCTACTCCTGTTGATTCTAATATTTCCATTGCTCTATGTTTGCCTATTCCATATATATATGTAAGAGCAATGAACAACTTCTTGTTGTTTGGTACTTCAACACCCAAAATACGTGGCATTCAAATTTCCCTCCTTTAAAATTTATCCCTGTCTTTGGTTATGCTTAGGATTTTTGGAACAAACTACCCATACTCTGCCTTTTCTTCTTATAACCCTACAATGTTCACATCTTTTCTTTACTGAGGCTCTTACTTTCATTTGCTCATTCCTCCTCACTACTTGGATTTCTCTTAATTCTCTCTCTTCTTATTATTCTTCCTCTATTTAAATCATAGATAGATACTTCAACTATCACTCTATCTCCTGGTACTAATCTTATAAAATTTTTTCTCATTTTACCGGAAATATGAGCTAAAATCATATGCCCATTATCCAACTCTACTCTAAATGTAGCATTTGGCAACGATTCAACAATATGACCTTCCATTACAATAACATCATCTTTTTTTGCCACGATAATCACCTCTCGGGCTAATCTAATATAGTTAATATCTCTGGACCATTTTTAGTGATAACCAGAGTATTTTCATAGTGAGCTGCATACGATCTATCTGCTGTAATAGCAGTCCAACCATCTTCTAATACCTTTACTTTATTGGTTCCAATAGATACCATTGGTTCTATTGCAAAAGTCATTCTTTCTCTAATTAGAGGACCTTTTCCTTTTGGCCCATAATTTGGAATTTGCGGATCTTCATGTAATTTTCTTCCAACTCCATGCCCAACATAATCTTTAATTATTGAAAATCCAAATGACTCAACATATGTTTGAATAGCATTGCTGATATCGCCTATTTTGTTTCCTGGAATAGCCTGCTCTATACCTATCCAGAATGATTTTTCCGTTACTTCGACTAATTTTTTTATTTCTTCAGAAACTTCACCTATAATGAACGTCCTTGCGGCGTCCGCTATATACCCGTCTAATGTTAACCCTATATCTATTGATACTATATCTCCATTTTTGAATATTTTTCCCTTTAGTGGAAATCCATGCACAATTTCTTCGTTTACCGATATACACGTAGCGTACGGAAATCCACCATAACCTTTAAAGGTAGGAATAAAACCTTTTTCTTTCATATGGCTATTAACAAATTTTTCTACTTCATATGCATTCGAACCTTCTACTACTAAATCCTTTATTTTCTCAAAGAGTAGAGCGAGCTGTCTTCCAGCTCGCTTCATTTTATCAACTTCGGATTGCGTCTTAACTAAAATCATATTATCCCTTCCAATATATTAAACACTTCTTTTGTAACTATTTCAACCGTTCCACTACCGTCTAATGTAAAGAATTGGTTATAGTTCCTATAAAATTCTATTACAGGGTATGTTTTTTCCATATATACTTTGTATCTATCCCTCACTACTTCTTCTTTATCATCATCTCTTTGAATCAATTCTTCACCACATATATCACATTTATTTTCTATTTTTGGTTTTAATGTTATTACATTATATATTTTTCCACATTTTGGACATATTCTTCGTGAGGTTATTCTTTTTACAACTGTTTCCTCATCAACTTCAAGGTATATTATTCCAGTTATAGGATTTCCCATTTCATCTAATATTTTTTCTAAAGATTCAGCCTGAGGAATTGTCCTTGGAAATCCGTCTAATATAAAGCCTTTTTCAACATCACTTTGATTTAATCTGTTTTTTATTACTTCCAACATTATTTCGTCTGATACAAGTTGTCCACTATCTAATATTGATTTTACTTTTTTCCCTAATTCACTTCCTGAAGCAACAGCTTCTCTTAACATATCACCAGTAGAAATATGAGGTATATTATATTTTTTCGAAACTTCTTTAGCTATAGTTCCTTTTCCTGCTCCAGGAGGTCCAAAAAACAACAAGTTAAGCTTTTTCATTATTATCTCCTCCCACGGAGTTTACCTTTTTTCATAAAACCTTCATATTGTCTTGTTATCATATGAGCTTCAATCTGTTGCATTATATCTAATGAAACACCTACTGCAATAAGAGCTGAAGTTCCACCTATCCATATATTAACACCAGATGCACTTCTAATAATATAAGGCAATAAAGAAATTACTACAAGGAATATTGCCCCAATAAATGTTACTCTCATCATTGTTTTGGTTATATAATCAGATGTTGGTTTTCCAGGTCTTATACCTGGTATAAAGCCTCCGTATTTCTTTATATTTTCTGATATATCGTTTGGATCAATAACAACTGAATTATAAAAATATGCAAAGAAGAATATAAGTAATGCATATATTATTAAATAAATTGGTGTTCCATAACCAAACCATCTATTTACCCATTGAGCTCCTGTTGCGGTTGCAAGCATTGAGGGTAATGTCATAATAGCTGATGCAAAAATTATTGGTAATACCCCGCCACCATTCACTTTTATTGGAATGTATGTAGAAGCTCCTCCATATATTTTATTTCCAACAACTCTTTTTGCATATTGAACATTGATTCTTCTTTCTGATGTTTGTAAATAAACTGTTCCCACAACTACTGCAATTGCAACTATAATTAATATTATCCATTCAAAAACACTTAATCTTCCAACTAAACCACTTGCTACATATTGTGGAAATCTTGATACTATACCTGCAAAAATCAATACTGATATTCCATTACCTATACCTTTTTCTGTTATCATTTCACCTAACCATAATAAGAACATGGTTCCTGCAACTATTGATGTTGTTGATATCAATATGAATAATAAATAATTCAAATTAGGAGCTCTATATCCAGCTACTCCTAATGACAAGAAAAATCCTTGAAGCAATGCAAGACCTAATGTAACCTGTCTCGTCAATCTTCCAAATTTTTTTCTACCCTCTTCCCCTTCTTTTAACATTTCTTTCAAACTTGGAATTACTGATGCTAATAATTGTAAAATAATTGATGCGTTAATATAAGGTGTTACACTTAAAACAAAAATTGAAAACTGTTTTAAAGACCCTCCTGTAAATACATCAAAAAAACTAATTAATCCTTGTGAAGCTCCTCCTAATCCTGCTATAAAACCTTCCCATCTTACTAAATCTATACCAGGAATAGGTATATATATCCCTATTCTAAAAGCTATTAAAGCTAATAATGTAAATATAATACGATCCCGGAGTTCCGGGATCTTCCACATATTTTTAAATGCTTCTTTCATTACTGAATCACCTCGACACTTCCGCCGGCTGATTCTATTTTTTCCTGTGCTTTTTTACTAAAAGCATGAGCTTTTACTTTTAATGGTTTTGTCAATTCACCATTTCCTAATACTTTTACACCATCTTTTATTTTTTTAAGTATTCTTTTTTCTAAAAGTTTTTCTGGAGTTATTTCTTCGTTTGCTTCGAATTTACTTTCTAATACAGAAATATTTATTTCTGCATAGTCCTTTTTAAATGGTGCATTTGTAAATCCATATTTTGGAATTCTTCTAAATAAAGGTGTTTGACCACCTTCAAAACTTGGTCTAACCTTTCCTTTACCTCTGGATTTTTGACCTTTATGTCCTTTTCCACCTGTTTTTCCTAACCCAGAACTCCAACCTCTTCCTGTTCTTTTAGCTACTTTTCTTGATCCTTCGGCGGGTTTTAAGTCTGATATTTTAAGAGACATATTTGCTACCCCCTCATTCTTCAATTTCTTCAACTTTTATAAGATGTTGTACCTTTGTTATCATACCTCTTATTTCTGGTCTATCTTCTTTTATTACTTCTTGATTAGGTTTTCTTAACCCCAAGGCATCTAAGGTGGCGAGTTGTCTATAATTTTTTCCCGCTCTTCCTCTTACAAGTTTTATTTTTAATTTAGCCATTTCTTATCCCTCCTTATGGGCACCTTGAAATACCTTTTTAACACTCAAGTCTCTAAGTTCTGCATATTCTTTTGGAGATTTTAATTCTTTTAATCCATTCAATGTTGCTTTCGATAAATTTATAGCAGTTGTTGAACCCAATGCTTTCGAAAGAATATTATGTACCCCTGCTAATTCTACAACAGCACGAACCGCTGCTGAGGCAATAATACCTGTACCTGGTCCTGCAGGCTTTAATAATACCTTTGAAGCATCCTGTTTTCCTAATACTTCATGAGGTATAGTACCATTTTTTACAGGAACCTCTATCATATTTTTCTTTGCATTTTGAATTGCTTTCCTTATTGCTTGAGGAACTTCTCTTGCATTTCCACTTCCAACTCCAACTTTTCCATTCCTATTTCCTACAACAGCAACAACTCTAAAAGATATATTTTTTCCTCCTGTTGTAACCTTTGTAACCCTTCTAATTTCTATTATTCTTTCTTCAAATTCTTCAGCAGCTGCTGAAGCCATTAAATTCTTATCTAAGGCCATTTTCTGTTTACACCTCCTTAAAAGTCAAGACCTGCTTCACGTGCAGCATCAGCTAATGCTTTTATTTTCCCATGATATTTGAAGCCGCCTCTATCAAATGATACTTTGGATATTCCTTTTTCTAAAGCTCTCTTAGCAATTAATTTTCCAACTTCTTTAGCAGCTTCAATATTCCATGTTTTTTCTAAGTTTAGTCCTTTATCTACAGTAGAAGCAGCTGCTAATGTATGTCCTTTTGTATCATCTATAATTTGAACATATAAATGTTTATTGCTTTTGAAAACTGCCATTCTTGGTCTTTCAGGAGTTCCAAAAACTTTTCTTCTAACCCTTAAATGTCTTTTTCTTCTTAACTTTTTCTTTTGAATGGGTTTAATCATCTGGTCAGCCTCCCTTAAACTTTCTTACCTTGTTTTCTGATAATTACCTCACCAACGTATTTTATACCTTTTCCTGAATATACATTTGGTTTTCTGAATTTCTTAATTTTTGCTGCCACTTCACCAACTAAGTATTTATTAATACCTTTTACGATAACTTTGTTTGGTGCTGGTACTTCTATTGTTATTCCTTCAGGTGGAAGGTATTCAATTGGATGAGAATATCCCAATTGCAAAACCAATTTAGAACCCTGCATCGCAGCTCTATAACCTATACCAATTATTTCTAATTCTTTTTTAAATCCTTCAGTTACACCTTTAATCATATTTTTTACCAATGATGCATATGTTCCCTGAAACATATTAATTCTTTTTGCATCACTTTTTCTTTTCATTGATTCCTCATTGCCTTCAACTTTTATTTTATTATCTTCGATTACAAATTTAACATACGGCAAATATTCCTGAGTTAATTCGCCTTTTGGACCTTTAACTTTTATTATATTATCGTTAATTGTCACTTCTACTCCATTTGGTATATCTATTGGATTTTTTGATATACGTGACATTTATTCAGCACCTCCTACCAAACGTAACAAATTAATTCTCCACCGACTCCAAGTTCTCTTGCTTCTTTGTCGGTAAGAACACCTTTTGATGTTGAAATTATTGAAATACCCATTCCACCTTTTACTACAGGTATTTTATCTTTTGATACGTAAACTCTTCTACCTGGTTTTGAAACCCTTATAATACTATGAATTACTTTTTGTTTATTTTTTCTGTCACCTTTATATTTTAACTGTATTTTTAATATTCCCTGTTTCCCATCTTCTATAAATTTATAATCTAATATATAACCTTCTCTTTTTAATATTTCCGCTATATTCCTTTTTAAATTTGATGCTGGAATTTCTACACTTTCTTTCATAACAAGATTCGCATTTCTTATTCTTGTAAGCATATCTGCTACGGGATCACTCCACATTAAGATTCCCTCCTTACCAACTTGCCTTTTTAACGCCTGGTAATTTTCCTTCCAGGGCTAATCTTCTAAAACATACTCTACATAATCCAAATTCTCTATATACAGCTCTTGGTCTTCCACATATTATACATCTGGAATATTCTCTTGTTTTATATTTCTTTGGTTTTTTCCATCTTGCAACCATTGATTTTTTTGCCATTATTTACCTCCTCCTTAATCTCTCTTGAAAGGGAAGCCCATTAATTGAAGGAGTTTTCTTGCTTCCTCATCAGTCTTTGCAGTTGTAACAATGGTAATATCCATACCCTGAACTCTTTTAACCTGATCTGGTTTTAATTCAGGAAATACTAATTGTTCTGTTAAACCAAATGTGTAATTTCCTCTTCCATCAAAACTGTTTGGATTCATACCTCTAAAGTCTCTTAATTTTGGGAAGATTATGTTTATTAATTTAAACAAGAAATTATACATTTTTACATTTCTTAGTGTAACTTTTGCACCAATCGGCATTCCTTCTCTTAATTTAAAATTTGCAACACTTTTTTTTGCTCTTGTAACTACAGCTTTTTGACCTGTGATTAAAGATAATTCTTGAGCATGTTTTTCAACAACATCAGCGTTTCTTGCGCCCTCACCAATTCCCATATTAACAACAATTTTAACTATTTTTGGAACTTCATGAATGTTTTTATAGCCAAATTCTTTCATGAGGGCTGGAACTACTTCCTTTTCATATTGTTCTTTTAATGGAATGTATTCATATCTCATAATCTATTCCTCCCTCATTAAACCTTATCTATAATTTCATTACATTTTCTACAAATTCTTACTTTTTTACCTTCTTCTAAGAATCTGTATCCAACTCTTGTTGGTTTACCACAACTAGGACATACAATCATTACTTTACTTATATGTATTGGAGATGGTTGTTCTATAATTCCGCCTTCTCTTAATTGCTGTGTAGGTCTTTGATGCTTTTTTACTATATTTACATTTTCAACTATAACTCTATTTAATTTTGGTATTACCCTTAAGATTTTCCCTTCCTTACCTTTATCTTTTCCGGAGATTACTTTTACTAAATCACCCTTTTTTATTTTCATACTCTCACCTCACCATACTTCTTGTGCAAGAGATGCTATTTTTGTATAACCTGCTTCTCTTACTTCCCTAGCAATTGGTCCAAACACACGAGTACCTACAGGCATATTATTTTTATCTATTAAAACTGCTGCATTTTCATCAAATCTTATATGTGAACCATCTTTTCTTTTTATTTCTTTTTTTGTTCTAACAACTACAGCTTTTACTACCTGACCCTTTTTTATATCTGTGTGCGGTATTGCTTCTCTTACTGAACATACTACAACATCTCCAACTGTACCAACCGATTTATGAAAACCACCTAAAACTCTTATAACTCTTAATACCTTTGCTCCTGAATTATCTGCAGCTCTTAAATAACTTTCGGCTTGAATCATTATGCGTCACCCCCAACTTCTTCCACTGCTTCGGGTGTTTCATTATTTTTTTCCGCAAAAATATTCTTTTCAACTATTCTGACGACTTTCCATGTTTTTGTTTTTGAATATGGCTTTGTTTCTTCTATTTCAACAATATCACCTATTTCACATTCATTATTTTCATCATGAGCATGAAATTTCTTTGATTTTTTAACAAACTTTTTATATATTGGATGTTTTATTTTTCTTTCTACTTTTACAGTAATGGTTTTATCCATTTTATCACTTACAACTTCGCCTATTAACGTTTTTTTAGGCATTACTCATTACCTCCTTATACCCAATTCCCTTTGTCTGAGAATTGTTTTTATTCTTGCTATGTCTCTTCTCACCATTTTTATGGAAGCAGTATTTTTTATTTGTCCTAATTCGTGTTGAAATCTCATTTCGAATAATTTTTTCTTGGATTCTTCTAATTTTACTCTTAATTCATCATCTGTTAAATTTATTAATTCAGCTACTTGTTTTTTCATTTTGCTTCCCCCCTTATATGGTACCTGGGTACTATTTTTGTCTTTATAGGTAATTTAGTTGCTGCATATTCTAAAGCTTCTTTTGCTAATTCTTCAGAAGTTCCGGCAATTTCAAATAAAATTTTTCCTGGTTTTACTACTGCCGTCCAACCTTCAACGTCTCCTTTACCTTTACCCATTCTTGTTCCGATTCCTTTTGAAGTAATTGGTTTATCAGGGAATATTTTAATCCATATTTTTCCATTTCTTTTTAATGTTCTAACCATTGCTAATCTACAAGCTTCAATTTGTTGCGAAGTTATTAAAGCAGGTTCTAAAGCCTTTAAACCCCATTCACCAAAGTCTACCAATGTTCCTCCTTTGGCATTACCTTTCATTTTTCCTCTTTGTATTTTTCTATATTTATATCTTTTTGGCATTAACATTTACATCACGCCCTCCTTTAGTTCATAACTGAGTATCGCCTTTATATACCCAAACCTTTATTCCGATTGTTCCAGACAATGTTTGTGCTTCAGCAGTTCCGTAATCAATATCAGATCTTAATGTTTGTAAAGGTAATCTTCCTTCCATATACCATTCAGTTCTTGCGATTTCTGCACCATTTAATCTTCCTGAAACCATAATTTTAATTCCTTTTGCGCCTCTTTTTAAAGCTGCTGATATCGCTCTTTTCATAGCTCTTTTATATGAAGCTCTTTTCAATATTTGTGCCGAAATATTTTCTGCTATTAACAATGCATTTACCTGAGGATTTCTGATTTCATCAATATTTATTCTAACATTTCTATCATTAACCATTTTTTCAATTTCTTTTTTTAACGCTTGAATCTCTACACCTTTTCTTCCAATAATTATTCCAACTCTTACTGCTTTTATTGTTATGTTTATTTGTGTTGAAGATGGTCTTTCAATTAATATATCTCCTACACCAGCTTCGTAATATTTTCTCTTTATGTAATCTCTAATTTTTAAATCTTCTTTTAAAAATTCTGCATAATTATCTTCACTAAACCAATTAGCCTTCCATGGTTTTGAAATTCCTAACCTAAATCCATATGGATGTACTTTTTGACCCACGGACATTCCACCTCACTTCTGAGATTTTAACTCTTTTTCTTTTTCCCTATCTCTAACAACAACAGTAATATGCGCTAACCTTTTTTGTAATATGTCAGCTCTTCCTCTTCCTCTTGGCCATAATCTTTTCATTCTTGGCCCATCATTTACATATACTTCTGCAACGTATAAATCATCTGCATTTAAACCAAAATTATTTTCAGCATTTGCTATTGCTGATACCAATACTTTATATGTTAACCTTGCAGCTTTTTTAGGACTGAACATTAATATTTGTAATGCTTCATCTACATTTTTACCCCTTATAGCATTTACAACTGATCTTGCTTTTTTTGGGGAAATTCTTAAGTATTTTGCAGTAGCTTTTGCTTCGATTTTTGGCTGTGCTGCTTCAGCTTCTTTTCTTATTCTATGAAAAACAGATCTTTTTAATTTTTTACCATCTTGAATTCTTGATACAGCCATGGTTACGTCCCTCCTCATTTCACCTTGCCTTTTTTAGCCTTTTTGTCAGCATGACCACCAAATCTCCTTGTTGGTGCAAATTCTCCCAATCTATGCCCAATCATATGCTCTGTTATATAAACAGGTATATGTTTCATGCCATTATGTACAGCAATTGTATGTCCTATCATTTCAGGTAAAATCATAGATGCCCTACTCCATGTTTTTATTACTTTCTTTTCACCTTTTTCATTTAATTCCCTAATCTTTTTCAACAGACTTGGGTGTACATAAGGTCCTTTCTTTAACGATCTACTCACTCACAGCACCCCCTAGGTTACTTTTTTCTTCTTCTTACTATAAATTTATCTGATTTTCTCTTTCCACGTCTTGTTTTGTATCCTTTTGCAGGTGTTCCCCAAGGACTTCTTGGTATATGACCTTTACTTGCACCTTCACCACCACCCATTGGGTGATCAACTGGGTTCATAGCCATACCTCTAACATGTGGTCTCTTACCAAGCCATCTTGTTCTACCTGCTTTACCAAATACTTCGTTTATATGATCTTCATTTCCAACCATACCAATTGTAGCCATACATTTTATATGAACTTTTCTCAATTCACTTGAAGGCATTCTTAATAATGCATATTTACCTTCTTTTGCCATTAATTGTGCATATGTCCCTGCCGATCTTGCTATTTTTGCACCTTTTCCAGGTTCAAATTCTATATTATGAATAATTGTACCTACAGGTATATTTTCTAATGGTAATGCATTACCAGGCTTTATTTCTGCATTTGGTCCTGATAATATTTCTTCTCCAACTTTTATACCTTTTGGAGCAAGAATATATCTCTTTTCACCATCTGCATATACTAATAATGCTATTCTTGCACTTCTATTAGGATCATATTCTATAGATACAACCTTTGCTGGAATACCAAATTTTTCTCTTTTAAAATCTATTAATCTGTATCTTCTTTTATGTCCACCGCCTCTATGTCTCATAGTAACTCTACCATATGAGTTTCTACCACCTGTTTTCTTGAGAGGTTTAATTAAGGATTTTTCCGGGGTGGATTTTGTAATTTCCGAGAAATCTGTGATTATCATAAATCTCCTTGAAGGAGTTGTTGGCTTAAATTTTTTGAGACCCATTCTAACTCACCTCTCCTTATAAATTACCTTGAAGCTCTTTTATAACATAACCTTCAGCTAATTTAACAATTGCTTTTTTCCATGATCTTGTTTTTCCTTCAAATCTTCCCAATCTTTTTGGTTTTGGTTTCACATTCATTACATGAACTTTCTCTACTTTAACATTAAATATATCCTCAACAGCTTTCTTGATTTCTGGTTTTGTTGCATCTTTTGCAACTTCAAAAGTATATTTATTTTCACTCATCAACATATATGTTTTTTCTGTGAGGATCGGCCTGATTATTATATCATAATTAAATTGTTTTCTATCCATTAGCCGAGCACCTCCTCGATCTTTGTTACTGTATCCTTTGTAAGGATTACTTTTTCATTGTTTATTATATCAAATACATTCAAACCATCAACATTTGTTTTATTTCCATTTTTACCCTGATTTGGATTATCAGCGATTATAACTTTTACTCCAGGAATATTTCTTGCAGATAATTTTACATTTATATATTCATCTTTTTTCCATGGCAATACTATTAATGTTTTAGTATTTTCAAATCCAAAGTTCTTTAATACTTCTTTCATATCCTTTGTTTTTGGTTTTTCAAATGTCAATTCATCCACTACTATTAAATTATTTTCTTTTACTCTAACACTTAATGCAGATCTTAAAGCCAATTTTTTCATTTTTTTAGTTAATTTTTTTGACCAATCTCTTGGTTTTGGCCCAAATGTAACTCCACCATGTCTCCACAATGGTGATCTGGTAGAACCTGCTCTTGCTCTTCCAGTATGTTTTTGTGCCCACGGTTTTCTTCCGCCACCTCTTACTTCAGCTCTTGTCTTTGTTGAAGCTGTTCCTCTTCTTTTATTTGCTAACTGCATATCGACATATCTGTATAAAAGATCAATATTCGGTTCAATTGAAAAAATAGAATCTTTTGCTTCTATTGTTCCAATTTTTTCACCTTTAATTGAATAAAGGTCTAATTGAGCCATTTTTATTTACCTCCTCATTCTTCATTTTCGGGGCTTACTTTTTTATTGCTTCTCTTATTATTAATAATCCACCCCTCGCACCTGGAACTCCACCTTTAACAGCTATTAAGTTATTTTCTTTATCTATTTTTATAACTTCTGAGTTTAATACTGTAACTTTTTCATTCCCATATTGTCCGAACATTTTTTTACCTTTAAATACTTTTGCTGGTTCTGTATGATTACCCGTTGAACCCAATGCTCTATGGAATTTTGAACCATGTGTTTTTCTTCCACCACCAAAATTCCATCTCTTCATAACACCTGTATAACCTCTACCTTTTGACCAACCAGTTACGTCTATTTTTTCCCCTTCTTCAAATATTGTCACATCAATAACTTGACCAATTTCATAATTATCCACATTTTCAACTTTGAATTCCTTTAAGAATCTCATAGGTTTTACGCCAGCTTTTTTGAAAATCCCAAGTTTTGGCTTGTTTACTTTATACTCTTTAACTTCTTCAAATCCAACCTGAATAGCTGTGTATCCATCTTTTTCTTCTGTTTTTTTCTGTACTACTACACATGGTCCAGCCTTTATAACTGTGACCGGGATGGCTTTACCATCTTTATACACTCTTGTCATTCCTACTTTTCTTCCTAATATACCTTTCATGCTAATTCACCTCCAGAGCCCGATCAAATATTAAGCTTTCATATCTACTGATACACCCGATGGTAATTGTATCTTTAATAATTGTGTAACTGTTTCTTGAGTTGCATCATAAATATAAATAACTCTTTTATGTACTCTTTTCTCAAATTGTTCTCTTGAATAATTGTATTTGTGAGGAGATCTTATTACTGTATAGATTGTTTTTTCTGTTGGTAATGGTATTGGTCCTGAAACCTTTGCATTACTTTGTTTTACCGCATCAATTATTTTCTGCGCAGATTCATCTAACAATCTATGATCATAAGACTTTAATCTTATTTTGATCAATTTCTTTGCCATATAAACCCTCCTTTAAGCATTTAGCAAAGGGAGCGTGGAAGCTCCCCGATTTTATATTTTATAGTAAAAACTTTGCAAAAAGATTTTATTATTCTACTATTTCTGTAACAACTCCAGCACCAACTGTTCTTCCACCTTCACGAACAGCAAATCTCATGTTCTTTTCTAATGCTACAGGGTAGATTAATTCTACTGTTGTTACAATGTTATCACCAGGCATTACCATTTCTGCTCCGCCTTCGAATTCTAACAATGTACCTGTAACGTCAGCTGTTCTAATATAGAATTGTGGTCTGTAACCTTTTTTGAATGGTGTATGTCTTCCACCTTCTTCTTTCTTCAATACATAAATTTGTGCTTTGAATTTTTTATGTGGTGTTATTGAACCTGGTTTTGCTAATACTTGACCTCTCCATACTTCATCTTTATCAATACCTCTTAACAAACATCCAACGTTGTCACCAGCAATACCTTCATCTAATAATTTTCTGAACATTTCTACACCAGTAACTACTGTTTTTCTTATTTCATCTGTCATACCAACGATTTCTACTTCATCACCTGGATGAATTGCTCCTCTTTCAATTCTTCCTGTAACAACTGTTCCTCTACCTGTAATTGAGAATACATCTTCAACAGGCATTAGGAATGGCTGATCTACAGGTCTTTGTGGTTCTGGGAAGTAGCTGTCAACTGCATCCATTAATTCGTAAATCTTTTGTACCCATGGATCATCTTGAGAGTCTGCTTCTAATGCTTTTAATGCGGATCCTTTGATAACTGGTATTTCATCTCCTGGGAATTCGTATTGGCTTAATAATTCTCTTACTTCCATTTCTACTAATTCAATAATTTCTTCGTCATCAACCATATCTGTTTTATTTACAAACACAACAATTGCAGGAACATTAACCTGTCTTGATAATAATACGTGTTCTCTTGTTTGTGGCATAACACCATCTGTAGCTGCAACAACCAAGATAGCACCATCCATTTGTGCAGCACCTGTGATCATATTTTTGATATAGTCAGCGTGACCAGGACAGTCAATATGTGCATAGTGTCTGTTATCTGTTTCATATTCAACGTGTGCAATATTAATTGTAATACCTCTTGCTTTTTCTTCTGGAGCTTTATCGATTTGTTCAAATGGTGTAAAGTCTGCATATCCTTTCATTGCTAATGATTTTGTAATAGCTGCTGTTAATGTTGTTTTACCATGGTCAATATGTCCGATAGTACCAATATTCATATGTGGTTTGTTTCTGACAAACTTTTCTTTTGCCATTTTTTTCCCTCCTCTATGTTTTGTGATGAATTATTAACCGTTTATGATTTTCTCTGCTACTGAAGCAGGCACTTCTTCATAATGTGAGAATTGTATTGATTGTGTAGCTCTACCTTGAGATAATGATCTTAACACTGTCGCATATCCAAATAATTCTGATAATGGAACCAAAGAGTGAATTAATCTAGTATTTGTATTACCAACATTTTCAAAACCTTCTATTCTTCCTCTTCTTGAATTTAAATCTGCTATAATATCACCCATATATTCTTCCGGTGTTGTTATGTCAACCTTCATTATAGGTTCTAATAATACCGGATTTGCTTTTCTTGCAGCATCCTTTAATGCCATAGAACCAGCAATTTTAAATGCCATTTCTGAAGAGTCAACTTCGTGGTAGGAACCATCATATAATGTTGCTTTTATACCAACCATTGGATATCCAGCTAATATACCTGATTGCATTGCTTCTTTTATACCAGCTTCAACTGCAGGAATATATTCTTTCGGAATAATTCCTCCTACTATTTTATCTTCAAATTCCAATACTTTTGTATTATCTATAGGTTCAATTTTTACTTTAACATGTCCGTATTGTCCCCTACCACCAGATTGTCTGATATATTTTGTTTCAACATCTGCTGTTCCTCTAATTGTTTCCCTATAAGCAACCTGTGGCTGTCCTACTCTAACACCAACTTTAAACTCTCTTTTCAACCTATCTACAATTATTTCTAAGTGCAATTCTCCCATACCAGAAAGAATTGTTTCCCCTGTTTCATGGTCTAATTTTACATTTAAACTTGGATCTTCTTCAATTAAGGCCTGTAAAGCCTTAGATAATTTTGCTTCATCATTTTTTGTTTCTGGTTCTATTGATAGTGATATAACTGGTTCTGGGAATTCTAATTTTTCTAATACTATGCTTTCTGATTCTTCTGTTAATGTATCACCTGTTGTTGTATTTTTTAATCCTATAATAGCTACAATATCACCAGCTCTTATATAATCGACTTCTTCCCTTTGATCCGAATGCATAAACATCAGTCGTGAAACTCTTTCTTTTTTCCCTTTGGAGCTATTTTTTACATAACTACCCTTTTGTAATTTTCCAGAATAAACCCTTGCAAATGTTAATTTACCAACAAATGGATCTACCATTATTTTGAAAGCCAATGCTACAAATGGTCCATTTTCATCTGGAGTCAATTCTTTTACAAACTCTCCTGTTCTTTCATCATATGCTTTCACAGGAGGTAAATCCAATGGTGAAGGTAAATAATCAACTATCGCATCTAATACTGGTTGAACACCTTTATTTTTGAATGATGTTCCACATATAACAGGAATAAATGCTCCTTCAATAGTTCCTTTTCTAATAGCTGCTTTTATTTTATCTTCTGGAATTTCTTCGCCTTCAAAGAATAATTCCATTATTTCTTCGTCATATTCTGAAATTGCTGTAATTAAATCTTCTCTATATTGTTCTGCTTTTGAAACCAAATCCTCTGGTATATCTCTATATTCAAATTTTGTTCCGTCTTCACTAATCCAATAAACAGCTTTCATTTTTACCAAATCAACTACACCTTCAAAATCCGCTTCAGCACCAATTGGTATCTGAATGGGTAATGGATTTGTTCCCAATTTGTCTATCATTGTTTGAACCGCATTATAGAAATCTGCTCCAAGTTTGTCCATTTTATTCATATATGCAATTCTTGGAACATGATATCTATCAGCCTGTCTCCAAACTGTTTCTGATTGTGGTTCAACACCTACCTGTGCATCAAAAACCGCTACTGCTCCGTCCAATACTCTTAAAGCTCTTTCAACTTCAACGGTAAAATCAACGTGTCCGGGCGTATCAATAATATTAATCCTGTGATCTTTCCAGAAACATGTTGTTGCAGCTGAAGTTATTGTAATACCTCTTTCTTTTTCCTGTTCCATCCAATCCATTGTAGCAGTTCCATCATCAACAGAACCTAATTTATGCTTTTTACCAGTATAGAACAGGATTCTTTCTGTAGTAGTTGTTTTACCTGCATCAATATGTGCAATTATTCCTATATTTCTTGTTTTGTTTAAAGCATATAACCGCTCTTTCAAAATAATCCCTCCTCAATATATTACCAGCGGTAATGAGCAAAAGCTTTATTTGCTTCAGCCATTTTATGTACGTCATCTCTCTTTTTAACTGCTGCACCAACCCCATTATATGCATCTATTAATTCTTGAGCCAATTTTTCTTTCATTGGTCTTCCGGATTTTGAGCGAGCAGCTTTTACTATCCATCTTAAAGCTAAAGATATTGCCCTTTCTTCTGGCACTTCAAATGGAACCTGATATGTTGCTCCTCCAACCCTTCTTGGCCTTACTTCTATTAATGGTCTGACATTTTCTACTGCTTGATGGTACACTTCTAAAGGATCTTTTCCCAATTTTTCTTTTATTATATCAAACGCTCCATATACTATTGATTGTGCAACAGTTTTTTTACCGTCTTTCATTATTCTAACAACTAATTTAGAAACTAAAACATCATTATATATTGGATCAGGTGTTACCGGTCTTTTTGGTGCTCTTCTTCTTCTCATTTACTTACCTCCTTACTTCTTAGGTCTTTTTGTTCCGTATTTACTTCTACTCTGTTTTCTTCCTTCAACACCAGCTGTATCCAATGTTCCTCTAATAATTTTGTATCTAACACCTGGTAAGTCTTTTACCCTACCACCTCTTATTAATACATTCGAGTGTTCCTGAAGATTATGCCCTTCACCTGGAATATATGCTGTAACTTCTATTCCATTTGAAAGCCTTACCCTCGCAATTTTTCTTAAAGCTGAGTTTGGCTTTTTAGGTGTCATTGTTGAAACCCTTACACATACTCCTCTTTTTTGCGGGTTACTTTGTAAAGCTGGTGATTTTGATTTTTTCTTGATTTGTTTTCTTCCGTATCTTACAAGTTGATTTATAGTTGGCATAGTATTTTCTATTCCTCCTTTCAATATTTTAAAAAATACCAAGTGTATTTTACCTCAGGTCTTTTTAATTTTCAATTAAAAAGTTGTGATTTTTTTGTGAAGTTACGTTTATGTTAATCGAATTTCTATATTCATTTTTATGATTTTTATAAACATATGGAATTGATATATCAACCAAATCCTTTATATTAAATATTTTTATCAGTCATATATATTTTTTATAATTCTACTATATTCTATTCTACACGTTTTATAAAAAAAATGCTTTATTAATTTGTTACGATATAATACACGGTCCCGGGTGTTTTATTGCCTTATTACAAAACTATTACAGAATTTTCCCCATAAATATTTTCAGCATTACTTTTGAATTCACTATTGTGTTTTTCACTTAAAACGAATAATACTCTTCGTTTAACAATAGGTATATCTGTATAACCATCTGTAAATATTATTATACCTTCAGGCCTAACGTTTTCTTCTAAATAATTAATAGCCGGTTCAAAATCTGTATTACCTTTACCTTTAATTTCTATATTTTTCCAATCTCCTTTTCCATATTGTAAAACATTTTGTATATTATTATCAATTTGTACTATATATATTTTTGAATTATACATTCTAACTATTTTTTCTATTTCTGAAAAAAAAGCATTATACTCTTCTTCAATTATTGAACCACTTGTATCAAGTACTACCGCAATTTTTGGACCAAATTCAGTTCTCCAACCTGGTTGATTATCATATCGCCTATTAGGTCTCAATATTGTTCTATATTTTTCTATTATCATCGAACTTCCAAAAAATCTTCTAATTAAATCTTTCCAATTTTTTCTGGATTTTTTTATTATTAAAGATATGGGTACTTCTAATCCAGAAGGAATATCTCCTTTTGCTTTTTCATATGTTTCACTAATCACTTCACTTACAAGATCACTCACCACTTCTTCTATGAGTTCAAAATTTCCAAATTCTTCGTGTGAGTCAACTCTATAATCTTCCAATAATTCCAAATCAATTTTATTAGATTTTTCAAAATAATCTATAATATATTTATAATATTCTTCAACTGTTTTATTTATGTAATTAATCGGTGGTCCGATAAAAATATTTTCATTATCCGTTCCACAGCCTTCATCAAGCAATACGTTGAGCGGAATAGAAAACGCATCTAATTCTCTTATTTGTTGATTAACCGCTGCATCCATTGCTAAATTCCAGAGTTTTTTATCTTTTTTATCTTTTGATTTAATAAATATATGACCATGTATTATATGAAAAATTTCATGTTTTAAAAGAGATTTTGAAAATATTAAACCTTTTGCTCTTAATATTTTTGGATTATATATTATTTTAAATCTTCCAGATTTAGATATTGAAAGTTTTATTGTTCTTACATTAAAAGATGGTATATTATCAAAATACATTTTTAAATAATTATAAAATATACTTTCTTTTCCAAGTTCTATCCATGCTTTTTCTATTATATCATTTATATCTTCCATTTCAACACCTCTAATATTTCTAAAAGATTTATATTTCTGGAAATTCTATTTGCTATATTGTTATTGTAATATCTATAATCTTCCGTTACATCTTTTAATATTTTTATTTTTTCTTCTCTTAATATTTTAAAAAAATCTTCTGGTGTATATTTTTTTATTTCTTTCATTTCAATTTCCAGTAAATATTTTTCTTTTATATTATACTCTAAACCTTCTACATTTATAAATTCATCAAGCACTATTTCTGGATTTTCTTTTATTACATGCCTGATTTTTATAACCATTTTTTTATTAAATAAATGTTTAATATCTTTGGGAATATAATTTTCTTCTTTTTCTATTTTCTCGTGCGGAATTTCAGTATTGGCTTTATATGCAAAATTCCATTTCTTTATTAATTTATTGTTATCTTTTATTATTTGTAATCTAACCCTTTCTATCTCGTCTCTGGTATTTTTTATATACCATTGTATAATTCCTATTTTCTTTATAGATTTATCTTTTAATTTTATAGCTTCTTTTTCATTAATTGTATATTTTCTCTCAATTTCTAACATCATTTCCCTCCGCTTTTGCTCTTCTTTTTTTTGGTTTCAAAATTTTCAAGTATATTGGAAGATTTATTTCTCGTCTTTTAAACAATGTCGGATTTGATAATAACCAGCTTTTATATCTTATTGGTTTTTCATATGCTTCAACACTTGTCAGGTGCAATAAGGCATATATTCTCAATAAAAAACCTGCAAATAAGAGTATTTGAATTCCATGATATTTATCTCCTAATATATAAAAATTTCTTTCTTTTAATACATTACCAAAAAATCCCCCTATATTTGAAGCAATTATCGCTGAAATTCCAGAGATAAAAGCATATACACCTATATAACTTTCTGCTGGTTCTGAAACAGTTTCAAGCAATAAATTAAAAAACGTCAAATTTATAGCCGACCACGCAAATGCAGAAAATATACTATCGAGCAATAATAAACTTTTAAAATTATAATCAGTCATTACAAAATAAAGTAATGGAGCTATCGTAGCCAGAGTTATACCTATCATTAATATATTTTTATTTCCATATTTATCGCTCAATTTCCCATAAAACGGATATAATATTATTGTTATTAACCCTGATAATACGCTTAAATTTCCTAAAAACGTCGTATTAATGTGCAATATAGCTAATTGATAGTATGAAAAATATGGTCTGGTTAATTCTATTGAAAACGTCCATATGCCAACAAATACTAAAAATGTTTGAAATTTTTTATCTTGAAATGGTTTTTTTAAATTTATCTTAAAGGATTGTTCTGTAATTTCCGGAATTTGATGAAATAAAAAAAGAATTATTGTAACTATAGAAAAAAGCGCCACTAATGATGATACTATCAGTATTCCTGATTTTTTATCTGAAAAATCTAAAAAATGAGCATACATATATGTCGCTAAAATTCCTACTGCTGAAGCAAATACGTTTCTCATTCCAAAATATTTTCCCCTTTTTTCAAAAGGTACTAATTCCCTCATAGAAGTTGTCCATATGCTGCTAATAAATGTTCCAAATAATGAATATACAAGCATTATGCTTACAAAAACCCATGATTTTGTTATATTGAAAAATATTGCAACTGGAAGAAAAACTAAAGAGCCCCGTCCTATTATAGAAACAATCATTAAACTTTTTTTTCTTCCATTAAAAAGCTTATACCAAAAAGGAGTAAAGATTTGAAACATCTGTGAAAAAACAGGAAAAGATGAAACAATGGAAATCTGAAAAGGATTCGCATTGAAATATAATGCTATAGATATTATTATAAATGTTTGAGTCGCCACAAAAAAAGCATTGAAAAACATCGCTTCAATTATTGACAATTTTAAAGTTTTTGTGAGTTTAATCATTTTTTTCCTCCTTTTTACACATCATAATTATACCATATTATATGCTTTAATTATTTTATTTGCTTTAATTTTCTTTCATTATATATTTAAATTAATTTGTTATTATTAAAAGGATATTTTAACTTCTTATTGTATTTTATTGATTATAATCAATTTATATTATAATTAATTACCGTTTTTTTTATTTGTTTTAATTTTATAAACCGTTATAATAACCATGTATAAAAATATTTAATTTTAAATTTTATATAGGAGGAGATTCTATGAAAAACAGAATATTATTTTTTGCGTTATTCCTAATTTCTTCTTTAGTTTTAGCTACTTTCCCTATGTATAGTTCTGGTAAAACAGCAGAAGATTTTGGTGGAAAAACTGTTCTAATAGTTCATTATTACCGTTATGACAACAATTATGATGGTTGGAATTTATGGGTATGGCCTCATAAACCCGAGTCTTTAGAAGGACATGCATATAAATTTACCGGAAAAGATAATTTCGGACCATATGCCATTATAGTTCTGGATAAGAAATATACTGAATTAGGTTATATCATAAGATTAAACGAATGGCAGGCTAAAGATGTTGCAAAAGATAGATTTGTCAAAATACCTGAATCAGGTGTAGCCGAAATATGGGTTGTTACAAGTGTTGAAAAACCTTATTTAAATCCGAATAATATAGACATTAGTCCGAGAATTTTAAATGCTATTATGGATTCTAAAAAAGAAATTAAAGTTATTTTAACCACTCCATTTGATACAAAAAATTGGGCTGGAAAAATATCTGTTCTTGCTGAAAATAAGGAATTAAAGATTGATAAAGTTGAAAAACTAGATCCAACTGACATTTCAAAAACTACTAAAATAAAAATAATTTTAGAATCACCATTTAATGATGTCGACAAAAACGTAATAATAAAAATCAAAGGTTTTGTTGAAAAAAGTGTAATAATGAGAAATATATTAAATAATTTTTATTATAATGGCGATGATTTAGGAATTACCTATACTGATAATTATACTATTTTTAAAGTCTGGTCTCCTGTTTCAAAAAGTGCTGAGGTTTTATTATATAACGATTACAAATCACAAAAAGCTGATAAAACTTATCAAATGAAAAAAGCAAAAAATGGTGTATGGAGTATAAAGGTATCTGGCAATTTAAAAGGAAAATTTTATAAATATAGATTCTATTCTTATGGCAAATACAGAGAAACGGTAGATCCTTATTCAATAGCAGTATCCGTAAATTCCGAAAAATCTGCTATTATAGATTTAAATGATACTAATCCAAAAAATTGGGATAATGACATTAAACCTCCATTTATTAATCCTGAAGATGCTATTATTTATGAAATACATGTTAAAGATTTTACTATAAATAAAAATTCTGGTGTGGATGAAAAATATCGCGGTAAATATTTAGGATTAGTTCAGGAAAATACTCAAACTCCAGATGGTATAAAAACAGGACTATCTCATCTGAAAGAGTTAGGTGTAACTCACGTTCATATTATGCCTATACAGGATATTTATTTCATAGATGAAACTAAATTTAAAGAGCAGTATGGTTGGGGATATGACCCAAAATTATATAATGTCCCTGATGGATTTTATTCTATAAATCCATTTGACCCAAATTCGAGAATTAAAGAAGTAAAAGAAATGGTTAAAAAATTACACGAAAATGGAATAAGAGTTATATTGGATGTGGTTTATAATCATACTGCTGTTGTAGGAGAAGGTTCGGCTTTTGATCAAACTGTTCCATATTATTATTACAGAACAGATGATGCAGGACGTTATACTAACGGTTCAGGTGTAGGGAATGAAATTGCAACTGAAAGACCTATGGTAAGAAAATTTATAGTTGATTCTGTAAAATACTGGGTTAAAGAATATCATATTGACGGATTTAGATTTGATTTAATGGGATTAATTGATAAAAAAACTATGAATGAAATAAGCACTGAATTACATAAAATTGATCCTTCCATTTTACTATACGGAGAACCGTGGACTGGTGGCGGACCTTTATTATTTGGAAAAGGCGATCAAAAAAATATGCATATTGCTATGTTTAATGATGATGTAAGAAATGCTATTAGAGGAAGTGTATTCAACGCTAAAATAAAAGGATTCGGTTTGGGCTCATTAGGTAAAGAATTGAAAATAAAAAGAGGGGTTGTAGGGTCTATTGAATACGACTCTCGTATCAGATTATGGACAGATGACCCTGAAGAAACTATAAATTATGTTTCAAATCATGATAATCACACATTATGGGATAAAAACGCTTTAGCCCTTGGATATCAACCATGGAAAGAACCTCTTCCAGAAAAAATTGAAGAAAAATTAAAGAAAGCTCAAAAATTTTCAAATGCTATAATTTTAACTTCTCAGGGAATACCTTTTTTACACGGTGGAGTTGATTTTGCAAGAACCAAAATGGGAAATGATAATCCTTATAATAAAGAATTACCGAATATAATAGATTGGTCAAGAAAAGAAAAATATTATGATATTTTTGAATATTATAAAGGATTAATAGAATTAAGAAAAGCACATCCGGCTTTTAGAATGACAGATAAAAACATGATTAAAAATAATATTAAATTTTTAGAAACTCCTAAAAAAAGAATGGTTGCATTTTTAATAAAAGATAATGCAAATGGGGATGAATGGAAGAATATTCTTATTATTTACAATGCTAATTCTTCAAAAATAAAATTTAATCTTCCTTCTGGCATATGGAATGTTGTTGTAAATGATAAAAAAGCTGGAAACACTGTAATTAAAACTGTTGAAAATTCTATTACATTGCAAGCATTATCTGCTTATGTATTATATCAAAAATAATAAAAAGCCGCATAACGCGGCTTTTTATTAACATTATGTTTCTAGATCAAAGCTTAAAAAGTTGCAATAAACAAAAACTATATTAAAGTCAAGCCAATTCATTTCTTTATAGGTATTTTTATTTCAAATATTGTCCCTTTACCTTTTTTGCTATAAACCTGTAAATCTCCATCCATTTTTTTTATTAAAAAAGAAACAACTGTCAATCCTATACCTGTTCCTGGTTTTTCTCCTCTAATAAATGGTTCGAAAATTTTATCCTTTATTTCCGGATTTATTCCAATACCTGTATCAGCAACTTTTATAATCAAATAAGAATTTGTTCTCTTTATTGCTAAAAATACATGCCCTTTTTCTGTATATTTAAATGCATTGTTTAAAAGATTTGAAATTATTAAATCAATATAATTATAATAGCTATAAAATTCTATGTTTTTTTCTATTTCAATAATAAAATCTATATTTTTGTTTTTGGCAATTATTTTATAATTATGTATAATCTCCATGAATTTATCATAATCAATTTTTTCCTTTTTTATATTTTTGCATAAAGAATTATATTGCAATAAATCATATATTAAGGTGTTTATCTGATTGACAGCAGTTAATATATTTTCCAGATAAGCTTTTTTTTCTTCGACATCTTTTAATTTTTTTAATAACATTTCTGTATTTAATTTTATAATAGTTGTGGGACTTTTTAAATTATGTATTAATCCATTAAAAATATTCTTCTTTTTTTCACGCAAATCGTTTATAAACGTATTTAAAATATCTAAAGTTAAATCAAGTAATATAAAATAAGAAATAAATCTGAATAAATGCCCAAGCATATTAAAAAAACCATATACATCAACGTAAAGTGTGAAACTTAATTCTGCAGATATTGTAAATATCAACGCATAAATGTAATATTTTTTTACTTTTTGCGGAATACTCTGTTTTCCAATTAAATATATTGTAATTAATAAAATAAATACAATTATATATTCTGAAAAAATTTTAAAAGGTGTTAACCCACGACCTTCAATAAATGCATCTGGAAATACTCCAAAAAAAATCGCCATAATTCCAAAAATTCCAGAAGCATATATTATTACAGAAAATAACTTAAATATGTTCTTTTTTATATTTATAAGAAATAATCCAATAGTTTCCACCATTCTTCCCAATATCCATAATTGGGTCGGTAAATTTGCTGTAGCACCCGGAAATACGCCCATACCTTTATACGAAAGCGTATGTAATATATCTATTACAGCAACCATTGAATAAAGTATCCCTAATTTAAGCAGGAATTTATCTTTTAATATTTTATAAGAATTAACTCCTATGACAAATATAGCACCTGCTGTTATTATAGCAAATAATTCAACTATAGAATGAAAAAGTAAATAATTTTTTTTTGAAAATTGCCATAATATGATATTGATCAATATTATTGTTATGTATATATAACTTTTTTTCAAAGATAAAGAATAAATTTTCATATTTAACACCCCTATTACCATTTCATTAATATTATATCATATTTTTTTGAAATATAGGAGGTATTCTCTAAATCAAAAGAGTGTCTAAATCAATTCATTCTTAAACATTTTATGTTATCGACAAAATAGTTCTAAAAAATATAAGTAAAAAAATAGATATTGTTGTTTCCAAAACACTATAAATTTAACTTAATTTATGGTATAATTTAAATGCTTTATTGATTAAATGCTTTTTATACGCACTTATTATAAGCATTTGGATTGTATAATAGTCCCTTTTTGGTAAAAAAAAAGCCGGCTTACGCCGGCTATGGCTGGGGCGGATGGATTCGAACCACCGAATAACGGAGCCAAAATCCGCCGCCTTACCGCTTGGCCACGCCCCAATCACAGTATTTATTATATCATATTTTTCGTTTTTGTCAATACCTCTTTGTTTCTGTAAGAAAATAAGATTATTACAAAAAAATAAAGTCGCGAAAGGAGGAATAGTGTTGAGATATGAATTAAAGATAAATAATAAAATTTTTTATGCAGAAAAAGGTCAAAGATATATTGATATTATCGAAAATATCCAAAAGAATCACCCATTCCCTATTCTAGCTGTTAAACACAATAACAATATAAAGGAGTTAAATAAAGAGGTGGAGTATTCTGGAAATATTGATTTACTGGATACATCCACACTTGACGGTTTTAGAATTTATCAAAGAGGTGTTTTATTTCTTTTATATATGGCTTTAAAAGATTTATATCCAGAAGATAAGCTTTACGTTCATCACGCTATTGGAAGCGGATTATATTGTGAATTGAGAAACGGAAAACCTTCACAAAAAAAACTTGAAAATTTAAAGAAAAAAATGTTAGAATATGTTGAAAAAGATTTGCCTTTTGAAAAAACTACCATCAGCAAATTTAGAGCTATGAAAATTTTTAACAATGTTGATTTAAAGGATAAAGCTTCTTTATTTAAATACCGAAAAAAAGATAAGGTGAATATATATATATGCGATAAATATTTTAATTATTTTTACGGTTATATGCCTCCTTCAACTAAATATACTGATAAGTTCGATTTAATAAGTATAGAAGATGGTTTTGTAATAATTCATCCAACACCAGATTGTCCGGATAAACTCCCAAAATATAAGCACTATGCAAAATTGTCTTTTGCTTTCAATGAATATAAAGAATGGCTTAAGATTTTAGACGTTAGCACGGTTGGTGAATTAAACGAGTTAATTACAAAAGGTCCAAACGAAGTTATTGAATTAATAAGGGTTTCAGAAGCTTTACATGAAAAGAAATATGCTCAAATAGCTGATGAAATTATAAAGAGAAAAAATATAAAAATCGTTTTGATAGCAGGACCATCGTCTTCTGGGAAAACTACATCAGCTAAAAGGCTTGCATTGCAACTAAAGGTTAATGGGTTAAAACCAATCCCTATCTCTTTAGATGATTATTTTGTCGATAGAGAAAAAACTCCTAAAGATGAAAATGGAAATTATGATTTTGAATCAATTTATGCGTTAAATTTGGAACTTTTTAATACTCATTTGCAAAAACTTTTAAACGGTGAAGAAATAGAACTTCCTAAGTTTGATTTTGTCCACGGAAGAAGTTTGAAAAGCGGAAAAAGAATAAAAATAGATGATAATCAAATTTTAATTATAGAAGGAATACATGGGTTAAACGAAACATTAACAGAAAGTATTCCAAAAGAGTTTAAATATAAAATTTATGTTAGTGCTTTAACTCAGATGAATTTGGATTCTATGAATAGAATTACTACCACAGATACAAGATTAATAAGAAGAATTGTTAGAGATTTTAAATTCCGTGGTCATTCAGCCCTTGCAACTTTAAAAATGTGGCCCAGTGTACGTCGAGGAGAAGACAGAAATATATTTCCATATCAGGAGGAAGCTGATGTTATGTTCAATTCTAATTTAATATATGAACTTTCTGTTTTAAAAATATTTGCTGAACCATTATTGCTTTCAGTAGATAACTCTAACAAGGAGTATTCAGAAGCTAAAAGACTTTTGAAATTTTTAGATTATTTCCTACCAATTACAGAATTGGAAGAGATTCCAAAAAAATCAATTATAAGGGAATTTATAGGAAGAAGCACTTTTAAATATTAGCTTTATAAATATTAATTTAATATGTTATGAAAGGAGAGATTTTTTTGAATAGAAGATTTAAAAGTATCGTAGTGGTTTTACTCATTATATTGTCCTTTGTCTTATTATGGGCAAATACAAATCAACAAAAAGATATTGAAAAATTATTTTTAGAAAAATTCCAGAATCCAATTTATACTTTGCTTTATTATATTAACAATATTTATTATGAAAAAGATAAAGTTGATTATGATAAGGTGTTAGATTCTACGTTAAAAGGTTTAGTAGAGGGATTAAATGATCCATTCGCATGGTATTTAGATTCACAACAGGTTACGGAAAGTAAAATAGAAGAATCTGGCGAATACGGTGGTCTCGGTATTCTTGTTAGTTATGATTCTAAACTTGAGGCCATAAGGATTGTAAGTCCAATGATTGGAACTCCAGCTTATGAAGCCGGTTTACAGGCAGATGATTTAATTATAAGTGTTGATGGTTCACCTGTTTCTGAAATTGGATACATTGGTGCTGTAAATAAAATGCGAGGCGCCCCTGGAACAACTGTGCAAATAGAAGTTTTTAGAGAAGGATGGGAAGAAGCTAAGAGAATTACTTTAGTTAGAGCAAAAATAGAAACTGTTACCGCTAAATATAAAGTATTTGAAGACAATAATTTTAAAATAGGTTATATAAAACTTACAAATTTTGCTGAAAAAAGCGCTTCTGAAATGCAAAAAGCTTTAAAGGCTATAAAAAGAAAAAATGTGGATGGAATTATTCTTGATTTAAGAAATAATCCCGGTGGTTTTTTAAACGTTGCTATAGATATTGCAAGTATGTTTATTAAAGATAAAACTATAGTTACTGTAAGATATTTCGATGGTTCTGAAGAAGTTATAAAACCAAAAACTTATGAGCATTTTGATTTTCTTGATAAATTGCCCATTGTTTTGTTGGTAAATAAATCTTCCGCTTCTGCTTCAGAAATTTTAACAGGTGCATTAAAAGATAATAAGATAGCCACCGTTGTTGGAAAAACAACTTACGGTAAAGCTGCTGTTCAAAGACCTATACCTCTGGAGAATGGTGGCGAAGTATGGTTGCCAATTGGACATTATTTTACTCCTAATGGCAATGATATACATTTAAAAGGTATAAAACCAGATATTGAAGTGGATAATCCAAAAAAAGAAATCAAAAATGTTGAACAATTAGAAGCTAAAAATACCACAACATTTGAAGCAGTTATTGATTTAAATAATGATTTACAATTATTAAAAGCCATTGAAATTTTGAAGGCGGGAGGAAAATAAATGAGAATATATGGGATGGTAATAGTTTTTTCTATTACCATTCTTTTATTAAGCATTATAACGTATTTTTTATTTGGAATGAATGAAACTAAAATTATCATAAGAGAGGCTATTCCAACTTTTTCAGCAAATAATTATCACAACGAAATAAAAGATAATATCATTTCTATGATTAAAGATTCAAAAAATCTTTCAAAGATTTTCTTCATTATTAAAGATTTAGGTGTCTTTATAGGAAAAATTCATATTAATTATTCCAATAATCATGTTTTTATAGCGGTGGTTAATAACGAAATATATGATGAATTAAAGACTACTTTAAAATCCTTTGATTCTTCTTTAATGGAATATAAGGAAAATTTAAGTTTTTATGGACTTCGATTAAATAAAAAAATTTCATATTCAAAAAATTTCACTTTAATTAATTACCCAACTATAGCAATATTGGATTTATCAAAATTATCTTTAAAAGAATTGAGTTTTTTAAAGTTAAAGTATTTTGTGATGGATGAAGATACATATAAACCATATTCTTTTAAAACAGAAATATTAGAAAAATTAAAAAAAGAAAATGGTATTATTTTAGATATTAACATTCTAAATAATCCTGGTGTAAAACCTTTACTGGATGTATTTGTTGAACTGGGAATAAATGTCATTTATGATATGAAAGTCTATACTGGAGGAATTCACTGATGTTTAATAATATTTTTAAAATCATTTTTTTGCCTCATAAAATTAAAACTGTACATTATGATACTATTTTTGTTGGTATTATTATTCTATTTTATTTTTGGTTTTCTCCAATGTTTAGATATGCTTCCTTATATACTTTTTTCGTGAAAAGTATTTTTCTAATCTTTTTTATATTTATCAATAATGTTTTAAGAGCTTTTTTTTATCCTATAAAGTATTTCAGAATAATTTTTCCATATTATATGCTTTCACTTTCACCACTTTTATTACTGGGTTTTTTTTCTTTTTTTAATTATTATTTTTTAGTACCATTTTTATGGATAGAATTATTAAAAGGATATAAAGATTTTAAAAATAAAAATTATATTTCTTTATTCATTGGCACTATAATAGATACTTTTATTTACATTCTGCTATGGAGATGAAATAATGAAAAAAAGATACCTGCTAATTTCAGAATTTTTAACGAAAAACTATAAATGGATTTTATTAATATTCTTTATACTATCAATTAGTTTTATTTATAATTTAAAAAACTTAAAAATAAACTCAGATCTTTTAGAATTGCTTCCTAAAGATGACCCCGTTGTTATTTCATACAGAAATGAAGTAAAATATCAATCTGAATCCGAAGTAATGATTGTTGCATTCTATATAAATAAAAATATAGATTACAAAAAATTGGCTTTAGCCTTTTATGATAGAATGAAAAAAATACCTGAATTTAAAGATTTAGCTAAAACTGATGTATCTTTATTACTATCTTATGGTTTTCTAAATGTTTCAAATTCAAAATTAATTGATGAACTCATGAAAAATATTAAAGATACTTTTCATGCTTTTTCAGATATAAATCCTTATGATTTTAAATCTTTTGAATATATAAACAATACTATATATTTATTAAATAAATTGGATAAAAATTTTGAAAAATCAAGGGAATCTGATCCAATGCTGGGATATTATACTTTATCTCCTGACAAAAATATAATGGTTATGGGAGTAACATTTAAAGAGCCAACTTCAAACTTGCAATTTGTAAATAAAATAATACCTAAAGTAAAAAAAATTCTTTCCGATCTAAATAAAATTTATTCTATAAAAACCGGATTAACTGGGGCTTATATATATACTTATGAAGCAAATAAAACCGTATCTTTTGATTTTTCAATTACTACTTATTTATCTATTGTTTTGATTATTATAATTTTTTATATAACTTTTGGTAGTTTAATTACTACAATACTCGTTTTTATTACTTTAGTAATTTCTGTTGGTATAACTTTAGGCTTATCAGCACTTATTTTTAAAGAACTTAATATCTTAACTTCATTTGTTGCAGCGATAACTCTTGGGTTGGGGATAGATTATGGTATCCATATAACAAGTCGTTTAATTACAGAATTCAAAGAGAGAAAGAATTACATTGAAGCACTTGCTATTACATATGAAACTGTGTTAATACCTGTAATTTTTGGAGTGCTTACTACAATTTTTGTTTTTTTGTCGTTAATTTTTATGAAATTACCAGCTTTTACAGAAATGGCTTTAATTAGCAGTATTGGACTATTCGTATTTTCTCTGGTAATGGTATTTATTACACCTATTACGTTTTACCCTTTTAGAAATATTATTCTTAAAACATATAGAGAAAATAAAATCAATATATGGTTTCAAAGACTCGGCATCTGGATACCAAAAAAAAGTCGTTTGATTTTACCCATTATAACTGTATTTGTTCTATTCTTTTCAGTTTTTGGAATAATTAATTTTGCCAATTTTTCTTATACTCCTCCTGGATTAGCTCCAACGAATTCAGAAAGCACAATAGTTTTTAAGGATATAGCCAGTCATTTTGGAACATCCTTATTTAATGAAATGAAATTTATTATTGGAATTGACGAGGATTCAAAAGAAATAATTGATGAATTAAAAAAGTCTCCATATATTTCAAAAATTGAAAGTTATCTGGATATATTAAAAAAACAACTCGGGGATTTTGAAAAATTAAAAATTAAAACCAGAGAAATTTCTGAATTAGTCAATGATCCTTTTTCTGTAGCTGTATTAAAAAAATATAATATATACTCTGAAACATTAAAAATCATTGATTTAGCTTCAAAATCAAAAAATGAAAAAGATTTTATTTTAGGAATAACTGAGTTAATACCTGAAAATTTAAGAAAAAATATTCTTATCAATGAAGCTGGGAAGGATTATTTTATTATATATATAACCCCTTCTAT
This sequence comes from Marinitoga sp. 1155, assembly GCF_001021175.1. Lineage (NCBI taxonomy): Bacteria > Thermotogati > Thermotogota > Thermotogae > Petrotogales > Petrotogaceae > Marinitoga > Marinitoga sp. 1155. Next base: position 37,603 of record NZ_AZAX01000012.1, read on the forward strand.
TAATCTAAACAAAAATAATGGAATGAAATATTTCTTTGACTCATTAAATAAAAAGTATTTAAATAGATTTTTAGGAAATCAAAAAGCTATATATAAATTGATGTATATAATAGAAAATAGATTTTATTATGTCATTTTATTTTCAATTTTTACAATAGGATTTCTAACATATTTTTCAAGAAAATCATTTAAAGAAACACTTGTTGCTATTTTCGGCCTACTTTTTGCTAATCTGACTACCTTTGGAATTATTTACTTTTTTGATATTAATGCAACATTCTTAACTATAATTTCATTACCTTTAATATTTGGAATAGGTGTTGATGGCTATATACATATTTTTCATGCAATCGATGAAGATAAGGTTCATTACTGGCATACATTAAAGGCAACATCACTTTCATTTTTAACAACCATTTCATCTTTTATTACCTTTCAACTATCAAGAGGAGAACTGCTTAAACAATTCAGTTTAACTATGGTTTTAGGCATTTTTATTGTATGGATTTTAACTGTTTTATTAATACCTGCATTAAAAAAATGAAATTTACATTACTCGGCTTTTTGTTACGTTTGAAAATTCACAATTAATATTTAAGTATTGAAAAGTAACATTTATTTTTGTATACTATTGATGTAAAAAGAAAATCCCCCTATCCCCCCCTGAAATAGATGGATAGACATTTAGCGGATCCGCTGGATCCGTTTTTTTTATATTATAAGCTATTATGATATAATATAATAAAAGTTTTAATAAAAGTTTTTATGCTGGAGTGATTTAATGAAAAAATATACTATATTCTTAATACTAAATTTTTTAGCTATAATTACTACTTTTATTGTTTTTGTATTTTCTATAAAATATAATATTGAAAATTATGAGCAAATCAAAGATATTAATTATTTAAAAAATGTTATAATTGCTATTGATAATAATTTAAAAGAAAATATATTCCATTATGTAAAATATAACCATATTTTGCTTAAACCTTTTAAATTAATATTGTATAAAAACAATAAAATTGTTTTTTCCGATTTTGAAAATCCAGATAATAAAGATTTTTATTTCAATAATATTGAAATTGGAAATGATTTATACTCTTATGGTTATGATTTATCAGAATATGTAAAATATATCAATAATTTCTTCGATTCTTTAATATTTTTAGAATATAACAACAAATTTTATCCAGAGTCTTTACCTAATACCAACTATAAAAAATTGAAACTTAATGATATTTATTTTTACATTATTTTCAATAAGAATTTTACTACTCTACTTGATCAGGAATTACCCATTTTTATAACTATAAACATTTTATTATTCTCTCTATTATTATTTTTAATATATAAAATTTTTGCTCTGTCAAATAAAGAACTAAATAATTTATTTTTATTTCTTGAAAATAATGAAAATATAGAATTAAAAACCAAAGAAGGAATTTTTTTAAAAGAAAAAATCAAACATATTATTAATGAATCAAAAAACAAAAAGAAAGAAGTAGAAGAGTTAAAGACAGAAATTAAAAAAATTAATACTAATCATAATAATCTAATAAATGAATTCATTTTTTATATAAATACACCTCTTCAAACACTTATTAATTCAATTAGTTTAAATTTATCAGAAGATATTGAAAAAAAGATTATTACTAATATTATTTCAGAAATAAATATTATTATAAACAAATTTAAAACTATATTTTATCATGAATATAATGTCAGCAATCAAAATTTCTTTGAATTTTTTGATATAAATGAGTTTCACAGTAATCTAATTTATTTTTTATCCATCTATATAGATAAAAATGATATCACTGTAGAAAAAGAAATAAATACAAAAAATAAATTTGTTTTTACGAATAAAAATAAGCTATATAAAGTAATATACGAAATATTACTTTTAATTTTTATGGATAAAAGTGGTGGAAGAATAAATATTCTTTATACTTCAACTGATAATTTTTTAGAAATAAAAATTATAGATAATGATAATATATTCAATGATTATATTTTATTATTAAATAATAAATCATTGTTTGATAAATCAAATATGGAATCATATAAGATCGAATCTATATTAAAATATATTGATGATTTAAACGGAAAGATTTTTTTAACTCAAAGTGCTTCTAATTCTATTATTAAAATTGAAATCCCTATTGATATTAATGAATTCATAATAAATTTTGATTTCAATGCATTAAAATCTTTGTATTTAGCCAAATTAATTGAGAAAAAGTATACTATTAATCAGGCAGAAAAATACCTATATGAATTTTTATCAATATATGTCGATGTTTTAAAAAATCCTCAGAATGATACTTTGAACGATTTAATTGCTGTTTTAGAAAAAAATGATTTTTATTTATTAACAAATTGGTTAAAATTCATATTGAAATATCCTGATAATAAGAATATTGTACAATTCAAAAATTTATTAATAAAAAAATTGGAGAGCTTATAGCTCTCCAATTAAAATTTTTCTTTAATTTTATCTGGATCCTCATTTATTTCTTCCCAAATTTTTCTTAATTCATCATCAGACATTTTAGATAATCTGGCTAATTTTTCAGGAACTCCCTGTCTTTTCCCTGGCAAACAACCTTCTGGTTTTACATCACCATTCACAAATCCTTTAGCAAAACCAGAACATCCTGGATAACCACATGCACCACAATTTATCCCTGGTAATAAATTTTCTGCAAAAATAACTCTAACATCTTCTTTAACCTCAAACTTTTTTTCAGCAAATGCTAAAAATGTTCCAGATAAAAAGCCAAGTACTGAGAGAAGTATTATTGTATTTATAATAACAGACATTAAAATTCCTCCCTTATATTTTTATGAGACCAGAAAATCCCATAAAAGCCATTGATAATAATCCAGCAGTAATAAGAGCTATAGCCGTTCCTTTAAAAGGCTCTGGTATCTCATAATAGTCCATTCTTTCTCTGATAGCAGAGAAAATAATCAAGGCCATAGCAAAACCTAAACCTGCACCAAGTGAATTTACAATTGTTTCTATTAATGAGTAGTTATATATAACATTTAGTAATGCCAATCCTAAAATTGCACAATTAGTTGTTATTAATGGAAGATATATACCCAATGCTTCATACAAATTAGGAGAAACCTTTTTTATATAAAATTCTATAAATTGAACTAATGTTGCTATTACAAGAATAAATACAATTGTAGTCAAAAATTCTAATCCCATTTTTACAAGCAATAAATTTAGAAACCATGTTATAGTACTTGAAACTACCATAACAAAAATAACAGCCATCGACATACCTGATGCTGAACTTATCTTTTTTGATACTCCCAAAAATGGACATATTCCTAAAAATCTAGATAATACAAAATTATTTACTAATATTGCTGATAAAAATATAAAAAATAATCTCATCTTCTTTCACCAGCCTTTACTCTATTTCTTTTATAAATTCCAATTGAATTGAACATTGCTAATAATACACCTAATACTAAAAATGCTCCTGGTGGAAGAATCATTACATATAATTTCATGGCATCTCCCCAAACAGGTAATCCAAACACTGTTCCGTTCCCTAACAATTCTCTAACCGAACCTAATAACACTAAAGCACCTGTGAATCCCAAACCCATCCCCAATGCATCATATATGGAATCTAAAACACCATTTTTTGATGCAAATGATTCTGCACGACCTAAAATTATACAGTTAACAACTATTAACGGTATAAATAATCCCAATGTTTTCCATAATTCATATGTATACCCGTGCATCAATATATCAACTATTGTAACAAAAGATGCTATTACAACTATATATACAGGTATTCTTATGTTTTTAGGTACCCATTTTTTTATTGAAGAAACAACTATATTTGACATAATCAATACTGCTAATGTTGCTAATCCCATACCTAATGCATTTTCTGCATTTGTAGTTGTTGCAAGTGTAGGACACATACCCAATACCTGTACAAATATAGGATTTTGCTGAAATAATCCTACTTTTAAATTTTTTATATTAGCCATTATTGAATCACCCCTTTGGATTTGAGGTATTCGAATCCTGTATTTATTGAATCAGCAACAGCCCTTGGAGTAATTGTTGCCCCTGTCATCACATCGCTTGTCTGAACTATTCCTTCTTTTTTTCCATTTTTTATTTGTTCTGGTGTTGTTAAAAGGACCCCTGCATCTTTGTTAACTTTCACCCCGTTAACAAGGCCTTTGTAATCAATTGGATAAAATCTTTCTTTTACATTATCCTGAGAAATGTTGGCTCCTAATCCTGGTGTTTCCTGGGAATAAGAAACCACTTCCAAATTATTAAAATATAATTCTTTTTTGTCTTTTACAAAGGAAATAACTGATATTACTTCTCCACCAAACCCTACTCCTGAAACTGTCAAAATATATATTTCTTTCCCTTCACTATTTACATATTTATATGCTGGCGAATATACTTTTGTACTTGCATCTAAATATAAAACCCCTGTTTCATTAGAATCCCAAATCGAACTATTTAACTGCTTTAAACTTTTAGGTATTTCACTCTTAGAAATTAATAAATTTCCTGTTTTTGAATCAATTAAAACTTTTTTTATTGCTTTTAATTTTGCCTCTAATTCAGAATTATCTATAGCAGGTTTTGCAAAAACATACACTATAGATACTACTAATCCGGAGATTATAATAAATAACATCAATATCAATCCAGTTTTTATATATTCTTTCATTTTTTACCACCTCTTACAGTTCCAAAAATACGTGGTTTAGCATAAATATCAATCAACGGAACAAGGGAATTCATAATTAAAATAGAAAAAGAAACACCTTCTGGATATCCTCCAAAAAGTCTGATTATCATTGTTATAAAACCCAAACCTACACCGAAAATAATATGTCCTTTAACAGTCATTGGACTTGTAACCATATCTGTAGCCATGAATAATGCCCCTAACATCAATCCACCACTTAATATATGGAATAAAGGAGAAGCATATTTTGAAGGATCTATCATATAAAAAATACCAGAAATAATAAATACTGTAGAAATATATGTGATTGGAATCCAGATTTTTATTCTTTTTCTAATCACTAAATATATAAAACCTATTATTAAAGCTATAGCACTTACTTCTCCTATCGACCCCGGTACTGTTCCAATAAATAAACTTTTTAAATTAATAGCATAATCTGGATTATTATATAAAGCTTCAATTCCATGCTCTTTTAATATAGCTAATGGAGTTGCAGTTGTTATTGTATCATATTTAAAATAAAACGGTCTATACCATGTTGTCATAGCGACTGGAAACGAAATTAACATAAATACTCTTCCAACTAAAGCAGGATTAAAAATATTTTTTCCTAATCCACCATAAACATGTTTTCCTAATCCAATTGCCACTAAAACTCCTATAAATATTTGCCACCAATTCACTGCTAAACTCAAATTCATAGCTAATAAAAGACCTGTTACCGATGCACTAAAATCTGGTTTGAAATTTTTTTGTTTCCTTAAAACTTTCATTATAAATATTTCCATACCTTCTGCTAAAATCATTGTATATAACATTATCCATACAGCCCTGAATCCAAATACCCATGCTGATACTAAAAATGATGGTATGAGGGCAATTAGCACATCTAACATTACACTTCTAACATTATCTTTTGTTCTTAAATGTGGAGCTGCCGCTATGTTCAATTTCACTTTTTAGCCCTCCCTTTTAAAGCTCTTGCTACTTTTTTCCCGGTTTTAAAGTTTTTCACCAATTCTATACCTGCAGGACAGGCATATGAACATGAACCACATTCTATACAATCCATCAAACCATATTCCATTGCTTTATCATACTCTCTTTTTTCGACTTGTAATTTTAATAAATAAGGCATTAAATTTATAGGACAAACCTGTACACATTTTGAACATCTAATACATGGAAAACTTTCTTTTTTAGGCACAATGTCTTTCGTTAACACTGTTAATGCATTATTCCCTTTAAATGTTGGTAATTCAATATCAGGAAGAGGGATTCCCATCATTGGACCACCATATAATATTCTATCTATTTTTTCTTCTTCAACCAATCCAACATGATCTAATAAATCTTTAACCTTTGTTCCTATCCTATATATAAAGTTGCCAGGATTTTTTACTCCTTCACCAGTTAATGTTATTCCTCTTTCTACCAACGGTTTTCCATGCTCTACGGCTTCATATATAACATATGTTGTTGATACATTAAATACTATTACTCCAACATCTAAAGGCAATCCGCCAGAAGGTACTTCTTTTTTAGTTATTGCATAAATCAATTGTTTTTCAGCACCTTGAGGATATTTTGTTTTTAATACTTTTACCTCTATTGGCTCCCCTGACACAGCTTCTTTCATTTTTTCAATTGCTTCTGGTTTATTGCTTTCAATTCCTATATAAGCCTTTTTCACACCTGTTGCATGCATTATTATTTTTATTCCTTTTACAATTTCAGAGGATTTCTCTATCATCATTCTATTGTCTATTGTTATATAAGGTTCACATTCTGCTGCATTAATTATTAAATACTCTGCTTTTTTACCTTTTGGGATAGACATTTTTACATGTGAAGGGAACATTGCTCCACCTAACCCAACTATTCCCGCTTCTTTTACTATATTTACTATCTCTTCAGGAGTTTTTTTTGTATAATCTCCATGCTCTGGAATTAAATCCCATTCATCATCTCCAGTTCTCTGGATTACCACTACATCGTTTCTTGTTCCAGTTGCGGCATTTGTCATTTTCACTATTTCTATAACTTCTCCAGTTATAGTTGAATGAATATTTGCGGATATAAACCCATTTGCTTCACCTATTTTTTGACCTGTTTTTACCTTTTGCCCTGGTTCTACTATAATTTTCGCTGGAGTGCCAAGATGATTTGTCGTATAAATGTATACTTTTTCAGGCAATGGCAGAATTTTAATTTGTTTATGTTCTGCCAGCTCTTTTTTTTCTGGCGGATGTACTCCACCTTTAAAAGTTAATAACGCCATTTCCTTCCTCCTTTCATAAATTCCTTGTTTGTGGGATATTATACAATATCTTATTTGGTTTTTCATTATAAAATGGTCTTGTACAATAACTACATCCGCTTGTTTTAATTGCTTCATCCTCTGAAATCTTTATTTCAGGAAATTTAATTAAAGAATTATTCTCAAACATAAAGTCTTCTTTCTTTACATTAGTTTTTTCAATGATTTCTCTGGCAATCTGTATTTTTCTGTATCTTTCTATTGAAGGAGGTTGTTTATTTCCTAATTTTGTTCCCTGAATAGGTGTAAAAGCAAATAATGATACTAATATATTGTATTTTTTCATTTCAAACATTAAATCTATTAAATCTTTATCCGTTTCACCTAATCCAACAATCACATGTGTTGTAACCTTTCCAGGATATTTTTCAGCTGATTGTATTAAAATATTAAAGAGAGAGTCAAAACTCCCCCCTCTGATCTTTGTAAATAATTCTTTATTTGCTACATCTAAAGAAATCCCCAGATTGTCAATATTATAATTAAATATATTTTCAACTTCTTCAAAACTTTTTGGGCGAAACGAAATAGCTTTTAAGATATCTATATCATTTATTTCATTTAAGAAATTCTTCAAATCATAAAAATAGATTTCTGTATTAACAACCTGAATACATAATCTTTTAAATGGATTATTTTCTTTAAGTTTGCCTAAAAATTCTTTTATATCGTATTCTGGCCATTTTATTCTTGATAGATAATTTTTGTCAGATTTTGCTTCGCGAGCTTGAGCACAAAAACTACAATTATAAATACATTTTTCTCCTAACATTAAATAAGCTGTTGGCATTTCAAAATTGATTTTTCCTTTTTTTAAACCAAGCAAAACAGCTGTTGCATATGATAATTTTAACTTCATTTTATTCCTCCTGAATTCTAATACCTTCTATACCATTTTCAAAGGTTATTTTTATCAGTGTAGCTGAAGGACTGACATATATTATTTCAGAATTATATTTCCCCTCACTAAAATAGGTTTCTGTATCTGTTATTAATTTTAATTCATTTTTAAATATATTTTTTCTATATATGGAATTTTTATATATATAATTTATCATAATTAGATTAAATACAATACCAACAATTATTAAAGAAATTATTAAAATCAAAGAATATGTATTCATTAAAATACACCCAACCATATTCCTAATAATATAGCTCCTATTATTAATCCCATAGATAATCCAAAAATTATTAGAATATCACTACTTTTTACTTTATTTTCTGGCAAATTTGCTTCTCTTTTTAAACCTGCTATAGAATCTTTTAAAATATCTCCTATTATTTTATCTTCTGGTGGATTAAAATATTCTTCTCTTTTTCTATGCATTTCAGCAATTTTATTAGAATCTACCATCATTTTTAAATTTTTCGAAATAACCGCTTTCCCAATTATTCCACCACCAAGATCCATTTTTATAAAATAGTAATCGGTATCAGGAATTAATTCTTTAGCTATTAATTTTGATTCAATCGGTAAAATATTTTTTCCGGTTTCGTCAAACTTATCTGGATATTGCTCTTTCAATCTATTCAAATTTGCAGGTTCTACAGGATCTATAATTAGTGAATATATTGGGTCTCCTACATCCAGATTATTTATTGTCATTCCAGTTAAAGGATCGGACAATGGTAATACCTCTGGAGAAGATTGAACATCTACTCTATTTAAGTATGACTTTTCTTTTTCACTAAAACTTCTATGCTGTGTCATCAACCATACAAGATCTTGATACGTTAATTTTTCAGCAACTATTTTTAAATTCACTTCACCTTCCCATTCTTCAAATATTTCGGACAATATGGCTTTTACTACTGCTACATCAGAGTCTCTTACTCCCAAAAACATTTTGGCATTTATTATTTCTGGTCCATATCTTTTTATGGTTGACTGGACAAAAGCTAAAAATTGTTTATTTAAATCTAATACTGTAGAATCTTTTATTGCTTTATAATACAATTCTTCCAATTTAGATTTATACTCTATATAAGATAAATTAATATCTGGCAATTCAAATTTTGGCAATTTGGATTTTGGTATTGATAACACTTTATATTCAGGATTTCCTTTTTGTTTCCCAAACATATATCCTATTATTATTTCGGCTGTTAACGAAGATGTTGCAAAAAATTTTACAGCGTAAAAATCCATAAAGTTCACCTCCTTCTTACACTACATAACCGCCAGAAGGTATGTCTCCTGATATATCTGTTATATAGTTTCCTACTATAACATTTTTACCAATCTTTATATTTGATGGAATGGAGGTATTAAATCCTATTAATGTTATATCAGTATTATAAACTTTTTTATTATACGAACTTTCTTTAAATTCTCCAACTCCAATTTTTGAATTTTCTCCAATTTCAGAATTTTCACAAATTATAGCTTTTTCTATATATGCACCTTTTCTTATTATTGTTTTATTCATTATAACTGAATCCTTAATTATCACTCCATCCTCTACTACAACTCCTTGAAATAAAACTGAATTATGAACTTCACCATATATTTCACATCCTTCACTGATTAAAGATCCCGTTAATTTAGCCTCTGAAGATATAAATGCAGGTGGTAATTCTTCTGATTGAGTATATATTTTCCAGTTAACATCATGTATATTTAACATAGGCATAGGACCTAACAGTTCAAGATTTGACTCCCAATAAGATTGCAATGTCCCAACATCTCTCCAATATCCTTCATAATTGAATGCATACATTTTCTTTCCTTCTTCGAGCATTTTAGGTATTATATTTTTTCCAAAATCATGTTCTGAATCTGGATCCTTTGAATCGTCAAGTAATAGTTTTTTTAAAATAGACCATGTATAAACATATATTCCAAGTGATGCCAGATTTCCTCTCGGCTCTTTTGGCTTTTCTTGAAATTCTATTATTTTTCCAAATGAATCTGTAACCATAATTCCAAATCTATAAGCTTCACTTATAGGTACTTCCATACAGGCAATAGTAACATCAGCATTTCTTTCTATATGATAGTCTATCATTTCGTTATAATCCATTTTATATATATGATCTCCTGATAATATAACAACAAAATCTGGATTAAAACCATCTATATATTCAATATTTTGATATATTGCATCAGCTGTTCCTTTATACCATGATTGTTCTGTACTGCTAACATATGGAGGCAAAATAGTCAATCCTCCTGATTTTATGTCAAGGTCCCATGGCCTTCCAATTCCTAAATGTTTATTTAAAACATGTGGTCTATATTGAGTTAATACTCCTACATTATATATTCCAGAATTCACACAATTACTTAAAGCAAAATCTATAATTCTATATTTTCCACCGTATGGAACTGCTGGCTTTGCTAAATATTCTGTTATAACTCCTAATCTGGTTCCCTGACCTCCAGCTAATATTAAAGCCACAACATTCATTATTGTCCCCCCTTTTTCTGACTTGACTTATAGAAATCTATATAATCGTTCCTTTTTCTATTACCATTATTTTATTTTCGCTTATAATCTTTTTACCTTCTCTTATTTCACAATCTTTATCTATAATAACATTTTTTATAACGCTTCCTTCAGATATTATTGTATCCTGTAATATTATTGAATTTTCAACTACTGCACCAGCCTTTATTTTAACTCCACGAGAAATTATCGAATTCCTTACTGTTCCATTTATTATTGTTCCATCTGCAATGAAAGCATTATGTATATTAGCATTTATATTTATTTTTGGTGGCGCATAGTCTTTTAATTTTGTATATATTTTATTTGAATAAAATAATTCTTTCCTTACATCATCTTTTAATATATCCATGTTTGTTTCATAATATGTTTTTATTGATTTCTTTATATTTGACCAGTAGCCTCTAAAATCATATGCATACACCCTTAATTTTTTCAGATTTGGTATAATAATATCATGAACTATATCTTTACCACCATTAGGCACAGTTGTATACAATAATTCTATTAACAATGCTTTATTTATAAAATAAACTCCAAGAGATATCCTTTTTGATATTGTTTTATCAGGTTTCTCATGAAATTCAAGAATTCTTCCTTCTTCATCTGTAATTATCTGTCCATATGTATTTATAAATTCATCATCTTCTATTTCTTTTGATAGTATTGTTATATCAGCCGCATTTGATAAATGATAATGATATAATTTGTTAAAATCAAAATTATATATATGATCACCCGATCCTATAAGTACAAAATCCTCGTCTCCTCTTCTTAATAATGTCATATTTTGAAATATTGCATCGGCTGTTCCCCTGTATACAGGAATTTCTTCTTTGTTTTTAAAATATGGCTGCAATATAAACAAACCACCTGTTTTTCTATCTAAATCCCATTCTTTCCCACTACCTAAATGATCCATTAGACTTCGTGGATAATATTGGGTCAACACTCCAACTTTTTTGATTTTTGAATTAACAAAATTACTTAATGTGAAATCAATAGCTCTATATTTACCAAAAATCGGCACTGCTGCACTGGCCCTTTTCCTGGTTAATTCACCTATTCCACTTTTAGAAGAACCTGCCAGAATTAATCCTAAAACTTTCATTTTATCAATCCCCCTTGAGAATTAAAAAAAATTCTTTTTCAATTTCCAATAGTTCTTTTTTAGTTTTTTCATCCAACTTCGGATATAAATAAGTATAATCCTTTCCTAAAAATTTTAATATTTTTACAAGAATTTTCTCTTTAAAATATGGATATTTGAATAATATCTTTAAATTTTTGAGCATCTTTTTATATGCATATTTATAACTAATTTCTTTTACTCCAAATTCAATTTTCAATATTCTATCAAATTCATCTGAGATTTTTTCAATCTCTTTTATTTTCAGGATTTTCCACCATTTATGTTCTATAAAATGTATTCCAAAAAATTTTAATGAAAGTAGTTCATCAAAATTGTATTCGAATTTTGTATGAGATATTGTTTCAGAATAATATGAATTTATTAATCCATGTAATTTTTCATCCAATTCCATATGGGATATAAAACCATAATAAAAACTATCTGGAAAATTTCTAAGAATTGTTTTATAATCCATGCTGTTTAATTCATGTAATTTGCTTCCAATTTCAATATATTTTAATTCATTAGCATAAAAAAATACATCTGGTCCCTGAGCTCCTAAGTATAATGCCGGACCCCATAAATCCTTCTGAATTTTCGTTGCATATAAAATATGTGCTAATATACTGGGCATCTAATCACCTCAAAATTCTAACCCATAAACATTTCAAATATAAACTTTCTGGTATCTGTAATATCCATGGATGATCATTGGATTGAGTAATAATATCCATATTTTGTAATTTTATCCCCTCTTTTTCAACACTTCTTCTAAGAGACTCAATAAGCAATTTTATATCAGCTTGATAGGCGCAGCTACATAAACTTAATATACCAGAATCTTCTAATCTTTGAATACCCAATCTTGAAATCCTTTTGAAAATTTGAACCCCTTTAAATCTTTCTGCTTTTTTCTTAATTAAAGATGGGGGATCCAGCATCATTAAGGTAAATATATTTTCTGTTTTACTCAAAAAATTTTCTACATCGTCAAAAACCACCTCTATTTTTTCTGATAAACTATTTATTTTAGCGTTTTCTTTCAATATTTCCAATGCATATTCATCTTTATCAACAGCAATTACCCTTTTCGCTCCATATTTAGCCATATTTAAAGCAAAACCACCTGTGTAGGAATATGCATCGAGTCCTATAGCCCCTGAAGAATATTTTCTAATATAAACTCTATTCTTTCTTTGATCAAAAAAGAATCCTGTTTTTTGCCCATTTTTTATATCAACAATGTATTTTATTCCTTCTTCTTCGATAATAAAATTATCAGGTGGTTCTTCACCATATAAAACACCTGTATTCCTTTTTAAATTTTCTTTAGATGATGTCTCAAAATCACTTCTTTCGTATATCCCTTTTATTTCATCATTAAATATCTTTATTAATGCATTTATTACTTCATCCTTTTTATTCTCCAACCACACATTTCTAAACTGGATAACTAAAAAATCCTCATATTTATCTATTATTAAACCTGGGATTCCATCAGCCTCAGCATGAAAAAGTCGATATGATTTCCCAAAATTATTTCTTAATTTCAATGCTCTTATGAATTTATGATAAAAAAAGTTTTTATCTATTTCTTCATCCTTTAAAGATAATATTTTCACCATAATATTCGACGAGCTTGAAAATATTCCCTTTCCTATAAATTCAAATTCATTTGAAAAAACATTACAGATTTCTCCATCCTTTTTTTCGCCTGTTATTTCTTGAATTTCGTCTTTAAAAATCCATAAATATCCATTTTTTATTTTATTATCTTTACCTTTTTTTAATTTCACTATAATCATAAATCGTGTTGCACATCCAATCTATAACTTAAAATTTCGTCTTCTTTAAAGAATATTTTAATTTCACGTTCTGCATTTTCCAGTGAATCTGAAGCGTGAACTATGTTTTTTGTAACGCTCATACCAAATTCCCCACGAATACTTCCAGGTGAAGCTTTTAAAGGGTCTGTGTTTCCAATTATATGCCTTACCATTTCAATAACCCGTGGTCCTTCTAACACCATGACAACAACTGGTCCTGATAAAACAAATTCTATAAGATCATTATAGAATGATTTTCCTTCATGTTCTTTGTAAAGTTCCTTTGCCTGATTTTCTGTTACCCATACCATTTTCATGGCTATTATTTTTATTCCTCTTCTCTCTAATCTGCTTATTACTTCACCTACTAATCCTCTTCTTACGGTATTTGGTTTTAAAAATAAAAATTCTCTTTCCATAAAGATTCCCCCTTTTTTAACCTTTTTTTCAAACTATTTTTTTTATCAAACCATCTTCCAATAAAATTGTTTTATTACAGTATTCCATTAGTTCTTTTTCATGAGAAACAACTATTACAGTTTTATCAAACTCTATCATTTTTTCAAATAATTCAAAAACTATTCTTTTATTTTCAACGTCCAAACTCCCTGTTGGTTCATCGGCCAGTATAATTTTCACATCACCAACTACGGCTCTTAATATGCTCGCCCTTTGTTTTTCTCCACCAGAAAGCTCGTCAGGATATTTATTCAATAATTTATATATACCCAGAATTTTAGAAAATTTTTCTATTTCTTTTATATTTTCTTTTTTTGTTCTAATATATTGAGCTAATTTTGCATTTTCTAAAATTGTTAATTCATTTATTAAATTAAAGAATTGAAATACAAAACCTATGCTTTTTTTTATATTTTTAAAAGAATATAATATTTCTCCTGAAGTTGGTTTTAAAAGATCTCCTAACAGAAATAATAAAGTACTTTTTCCACTTCCAGAATATCCGTATATACCGTAATAATTGTTCTTTTGTATTGTTAAATTTATATTTTTTAAAACTTCATTTTTTCCATCATATGAAAATTTTATTTTTTTCATTTCAATTAATTTATTCTCCATGGAGCACCTCTACGGGATTAAAAGATAGTAACTTTCTTGAGGAAAACCACGAAAAAGAAAATGATAATATCAATATAAACAAAAAACTTATAAATATATCCTGTAAAGATATGTAAAATGGTATTTTTTCTATATAAAATACTCCAGATGGCAATTTTAGATTTATTCGTTGTAATATTAAAATTGTAGTTAATGAAAAAATAACTCCACTAACAAAACCGCTTATCGCTATAATTAAACTTTCAATTATAAATATAATTGAGATTTTAGTTTTATTCATACCCATTGAATATAAAATTCCTATTTCTTTTTTTCTTACAAATATGGAATACATAACTGAATTAGAAATACTAAATCCACTCATTAAGACAACAAAAAATGTTATTAGCAGTGCAAAATATGAATCTATCTCTACAGCTTTGGCAAAATTCTCATTTTGTTCTTCCCATGTCGTTGAAAAATATCCTTTTAAATACCTATCTTTTATATTTTTCGCATTCTTAGGATTATTTAAATATATACCTGTGTAATTTAATTTTTTGACATTTTCCTTTTTTACAATAAATGATGAATCTATAATATATATTCCAGAATGAAATATTCCTGTAATTTTTATGTTTTTTAATTTTATTTTGTTTTCACTATCTGTATATAGTATATTCAATGTATCTCCCGGTTTAATATTCAAATTTTTAGCCATAACACTACCTATTATACTTCCCTGAATATTACCATTTACTATGAGTTTTTTATAATAATCCAGATTATTAATTTCCCAATATGACACTCCTATTTTTTTTTTATTTTTATTAAAAAATCCCTGATACATTGAAAAATATATTTTAAACTTTTCGTCTTCTAATTTTACAGAAGTTTTATCATACACTATTATATGAGGATAGAAAGAAGTCAGTGAATCTATTAAAGCTTTATCAAATCCTTTTATTACAGAAATAACAACAATCATTCCCCATACACCAATAAAAATTGAAAGAAATGGAAATAAAAAATGTTTTTTGTTCTTTCTTAAAAAACCTTTTATTAATAATATTATATCTTTCATGAATTATCCCCCACTAACATAATCACATCAGAATTTAACGTATTATATGAATTATTGCTTAAAAATTCTATAATAGAAAAGTATAACTCAGGGTTTTTTTGTATATCTATCACTTCAAAAACGAACTTGGAATATCTGTTTTTTATTTCATTCATAATCTTTTTTTCGTATTTTTTATTTTTTATTATTAAATACGACTTGTTTCTTAATATACCTTCTATATCAGGCAATATATCAACTATTTCGATTAAATACCCATAAGAACCTTTCCATTTATTTCTCATCACAGTATAAAAACTTAGCTTAAAATCAGGCATATTGTTAATTAATGTTATCCATATTTTTTTATTTTCCTCTGGTTCTTCAAATTCTACTAAATATTTTTCCATATATTTTATTCTATCTGTATCTATTTTGACATAATTTCCCACTACTTCAATTGGAAGAGACAAAAATTTTATTTCAGATTTTTTTGATACAAGAAATAAAGAAAATAATTTTTTAAAATCAAATGAGTTTACCGTTCGATTTAAAACTTTATCTATAGAATACAATATTTTAGATAATCCGGAATTTTTTGCCGCATTCATCAATGCGAATAATACATCTTTCTGTCTTTGAATTCTACCTAAATCACCTAAAGCATCATATCTAAATCTAGCATAATACAATAATTCTTCTCCGCTTAAATAATTATATCCCTGTTTGAAATTTATATGTAAATTTTGGTGAAAATCTTCATAATACATATCTTTAGGCACATATATTTTAACAGGAGAATATATACCTCCTATTTCTTTAAATAAACCATAATCAAAAATTAAATAATCAGATATTTTTACTTTAAAAATATTTTGTATTAATTCCTGTAATTTCTCTATTCCGTATTTTACATATACTGCATTTATTCTCATAGTATTATTATCAATTGTTACTAGTAAATCTCTTGGAATGGGTAAAACCAGGACTTTATTTTTCTTTTCACTAACTCCAACCAATAATATCGAGTCTGTTCGAGATACCTTTCTATTAATATCTACTGTATCCATACCTAAAACTAAAAAATAATATGGATCGGATAATTTATCCATTTTTGTATAAGTTTCAACAAAAGGAAAAAACATAGACATTATTACTATAATAGAAAAAATAATGCCTAATATGTACATAAGGAATTTCATTTAATCACTCCAGAATTGTTTTCAATGATTCAAGAGAAGTTTTATCAACATAATTTCTTTCCATTTTCTTTTTTAAATCTGGCAAATTTATCGTCACCGGTTTTGACAATAATGTTTTTATTTCTAATTTATTATAACTTGTTATAGAGTATTTTGAAAAGCTCTGTAATAAAGCAAATGCCCCATTATAAGATAAATTTGTATTACCATACTTTCTTACTTCTTTTACAATATTATTAGCTGTCAACATATCAAATAATCCGGATTTTCTGGCTTTTAAAAAACTGAATAAATCATCTATTGAGTTTCCCTGACCTTTTAATATAGCTAAAAATGGTGAAATATCTTCACTTTTTAAAACAAAATGATATTTGATAGTTGACGGATTTATATCAAACATCTGTTCAAAATTTGTCAATGCTTCCTCAGGTTTTAACGAGTCTATATATAAATTTTTTTCAGAATAATATATATTATCCGGACTTTTAACTATGAAAATTTTTCTTGATTGATTTTTTATTCTAATAAAATATAATTCTGTTTTCTGTGGCATTTCATAGGTAATAAGATAACTTACTGCATCTGCTTTCATTTCAGTAGTATTTTTTAAATTATTATAAAAATAAAAGATAACTCCTAACCCAATCACTATTATTAATATAAACAAAAATATTAACCATTTATTTGAACCCTTTCTTTTGCCTCCAACCTGAATTCTTGTTGCCAACGCAATCCACCTCCAAAATTTATTTAATATTGTAATATGTTGTTCCATGCATCAACTGTATTATTCAATAAAAAATGGTTTTTATTTAAAGAATATATAATTTTATTTTTTAATATTTCTTTATATGCCTTATTAATATCATGAAAAGCTATCTTTCTAAAATATTCAACATTATCATAATTTCTTGTCGGTTCTATAGAATCAGAAACAAATAATATTTTACCTATTAATCCATAATATTTATAACCACCTGTATGATAATAAATAGCTTCGTAAATATCATCTGGTATATTATATTCCCTTTTAAGATATTCTGCAGCAATTTTACCATGTAATAAAATAGGATTTTTCTCTTCTGCAAAAGAAATTTTTATATTATATACTTTTGCTATTTTTAAAAATTTATACGGTTTAATATCACGAAATAAATCATGCCCAATTGCTGCTAATTTTGCTCTATTTTCTTCAATATTATACTTATTGGCTAACATCTTAGCTGTATACAATACACCCATGATATGTTTTAATCTATATTCTGATACTATTTTTTTTAATGTTTTTTTTATTTCATTTATTATTTCCTCCAAATATCATCACCTCTATAATATCTCATATTTTGAATTTATTACCATTAGACCGTGTTTGTATTCTATTTCTTCTTCTATTTTTTGAAAAAATGTTAATAAAAAATCCTTACTTTTTGAAAGAGTTGTGATTGAGATTTCGAGAATTTTCTTATTATCATTAAAATCACTCTCTATAACAGCTATATTGTATTGCTTTCTAAGGTTATTCGTTAATTTTTTTACTATACTTCTTTTTTCTTTTAATGATTTTACATTTATTAATTCAATTTGATATGTCGCTAAAATTATCCACACTATATCACCATTTTTTATATTCAATCTTATTTATTAAAAATTCTTCATATCTTGCCATTATAAATAGCAGATCAGATAATCTATTCATATATATCAATAATTCCTCAGAAACTTTATCTTCATCATTTACGCAGATTATCCTTCTTTCTGCCCTTCGAGCAATAGTTCGACATATATCTAATTTGGCAGATTCTATTGTGCTACCTGTAATAACAAATCCATTTAATTTAACCCTTTCCTCAAAATTTTTTATATATTTCGTTAATTTTTCCCCATCTTCTTTTGTTATTGGTTGAATAAATTCTTTATTTTTAGAAGCCAGTTCTCCAGCTACTTTAAATAAATCATTTTGTATTTCATTTATTATATTTTTTACTTTATATGATTTCACATAATGTTTTACTTCTCCTAAATGTGCGGATAATTCATCTATTGTACCATATGCCTCCACTCTTAAATCATTTTTAGGAACCCTTTCACCTGACCATAAACTTGTCTTACCTTTATCTCCTCCACCAGTACTTATCGACATAAAAATCCTCCTTATTTTAAAGATGATATTTATTATTCAATTTTATTATACCATTTTATATGTGAAATTTTAAGAACTTTAATAAAAAAAGCGGTCGAAACCGACCGCTTTTTTTATTATCTTTATTTTAACTATTTTTTATTCTTGTTCCGCTTTTTCTCTTTCTCTTTCCTGTATTATTTTTTGTTGTATATCAGGAGTTACTTCCTGATAAGTTGAAAATTTCATTGTAAAGTATCCTTTACCACTTGTAATTGAACTTAATCTTGGAGAAAAATCGAGCATTTCAGCAAGGGGTATTTCTGCATCTATTCTATCCATTCCCCTGCCCATCGACTGCATACCCATAGGTCTTCCACGTTTGGATGATATTTCTCCCATCACATCTCCTGTATATTCTGTCGGTGCAAATATCTCAACTTTCATTATCGGTTCCAGAATAACAGGGTTTGCATTTTTCATCCCATCTTTAAAGGCCTGCCTTGCAGCTATCTGGAAAGCAATATCAGATGAATCCACATCGTGGTACGAACCATCAAACAAAGTAACCTTTATATCCACTACCGGATATTCAGCTACAACACCCTTTTTCATTGCTTCTTTTATACCCTTATCTACAGATGGTATAAAGTTTTTAGGAATTACTCCACCAACAATTTTATCAACAAATTCATATCCTTCTCCTCTTGGCAATGGTTCTATTTCTATTTTTACATGCCCATATTGTCCATGCCCACCCGTTTGTTTTTTATGTTTATACTCAGCTATTACTTTTCTTCTAATGGTTTCTCTATAGGCTATTTTAGGTTTTCCTACTTCAACGTTCACTTTAAAAGTCTTTTTTAATCTTTCAATCATTATTTCTAAATGAGTTGTACCTAATCCAGACACTATTGTTTCTCCAGTTTCTGGATCAAATTCCCATGAAAATGTAGGGTCTGACTCTTGCAGTTTAGATAATGCATTATTCACTTTATCTATCTCATTTTTAGATGTTGGTTTTACAGATTTTGAAATCATTGGTTCAGGAAATTCTGGTATATTTATTTTAATAAGTCTTGATGAATGTGCAACTGTATCGTTTATTCTACTCTTTTTTAATTTTGGTACAACGATTATGTCTCCCACAGAAGCTTCTGGTATTTCTTCATTTTTATCAAATCTTGGTATATATATATGTGAAACTTTTTCATTTGATTCTTCCTGTACTTCTACAAATGAATCACCGGATTTTACTTTACCTGATAATACCCTTATATAAGTTAGTTTCCCAACAAATGGATCAACTGCATTTTTTATTACCAATCCAACAAATGGTTCTTCTTCTTTACCTTCTATTTCAAATTCTTTATCTTCAATTTTTCCTTTAAAAATTCTTTCTGATGGATACATTCCAACTAATCTAATCATTTCCATAAATCTATCCAATCCTATATTTTTTTCTGCAGAGCCAATTACTATAGGTACTATCTCATCATCTTCAAATGCTTGATGAAGGGCTTTAAACACATTTTCAGGATTTAGAACTTCTTCTCCTTCTTCTAAATATTTTTCCATCATTTCTTCATTTGTTTCTACAACATCTTCGATTAACTCCTGATGATAATCTTCATAATACTTTTTCGCAATTTCTGGTATTTCATTTAATTTTTTATCTTTTCCGCTTTGATCCAATTCATATTCAAATGCTTCATGTGTAATTAAATTTACCAATCCTTTAAACTCTGAACCTTCTCCAATTGGAACCTGTAAAGGCACTATTTTCACTCCATCTTCAAATGCTTCTTTTAGAGAAGATACGAGATTACCAAAATTTATTCCTTCTTTATCCATTTGATTTATAAATATGAATACAGGTTTTTTGTTAGCTCTTGCTATCTTCCAGATTCTTTCAGTAGTTACTTCAACACCAGAATTTGCATTTACCACAAGAACAACATTATCAACAGCATTTATAGCAACATCTATATCTCCTAAAAAATCTGCCATACCAGGAGTATCAACAAAATAAAATCTTGAATCGTTATAATCCACGGAAACTACATGGTTTGAAAATGTTGCTCCCTTTTCTTTTTCTATTTCTTCATCATCCAGATATCTTTGACCAATTCTATCTGCACCACTATAATTTTTTAATACGGCATCCATTAATGTGGTTTTTCCACAACCATGATGCCCAAAAAGTCCCACTATCCTTTTTTTATCTGGTTTAATAATAGCCATATACTACACCCCCACTGTTAGAATATCTATTTTTTCTTAAATACCCCCAAAAAGGCAGGAATTTTATTTCTCCAATTTTCTGATCTGTAATTTAAAATTTTTCCATTATAATAAAATATCGAAGAACTTCCTCCATCTAACATCATTGCCTGTTTAATATTCCCTATTTTTTCCAGTAACAACTGCGCTTCATCATAATTAATTCCAGGATTTGATTCCATATATCCATCTACTACTATAAATAATACCATATTATTATTATCAATTGCAACTATTGTTCTGGGTGTTTTTCGGTTAATAATACTTGATGAGTAGGCCAGTTTCTCTTCTTTTAACGCTTCTTGCATTAAATCATCTGTTACTATTAAAGGGCCTCCTTCTACCATTTCTTTTATAGATATTTTCTGATTAATGTCAATATTGAAAACAACTTCATCACCTTCAGATAAATCTGGTATATATTTGGAATATTTCCTATCAATTAGTAATAATCGTTGATCATTTATAGGTTTTTCTTTTCCAACCTTAACTATATAACTATTTTCTATTAATAAGAATATGTAATCATCTTCACTTTCTTTAATTCTTCCTTTATATTCACTTGTGTATAGCTTCACATCACCTTTCCATGCTGTATTTATTGCTTTTATCCAGAAAGGTACGTCCTTTACATATATTTTATATTCCATAACTACATCTTTTATATAAGGATTGTTATATCTATCAATTATAAAACACGGTCTTAAATAAGAAGAAATATGCTGAATCTTTCCATCTGTAATTATTTTTCCTATTGGTTCCAATGTTGAAACATCAAAATAACCACCATTTATTGCTAATAGTGGGTTTACATTATTTAGAAATGTTTCTGCATCTTCAGGTGATCCCAAATTATTGAATAAAACCTTTATTTCAAGTTCCTTTGGATTAATTCTTGCAATATGAACTGGTATAATTCTTCCATTTATATCTATCATTTTATTTTCAACTTTTAATAATTCTGTATCAAGTTTTATTTTTTCATTTTCAACATTATCATTTTTTATATTTTTATTCTGTTTCTTTATTTCATTCAACTTTTTTTCCAGATTCGACTCCAGAGACGTTGATGGATTACTGATTTCGTTTTTTATTTCTTTTCCAGAATCTGTAGTTGTAGTTTCAGAATTATTGTTTTTTTCAGATTTCTTCTGTATTTTTGTTTTATCCAGATTGAGGATAATGTTTCTTTTTGAAATTAAAATATTATAACTTTCAAAATCTTTGATTATATATTTTACAATACTATCTGAAATAATTTTAAAGTCTATATCATTAGGAACAGGATATTCATTCACCGCTGGAAAAACGATGAACCCATCTTTTTCACTTTTTATCATTTTTTCATTGATTAAATGACTTAACGTAAATATTATTTTATCAAATGAATATTCTATTTTTATTACTCTTGGGAGGCTTTTATACAGAAAAATATTATTTTCCCATCCAAATGATTTTAAATTTAAAAAATCTTTAACGGCATCTATCCAGACGTATAACTTTTCATCTTTCAAAATTACTGAAGATGAATATGACCTATTAATATTAAAATTAATCCTCGCACTTCCTTTTATTAAATCCAATTCTAATATATCGTTATTCTTAGGATTTGATAAATATATAATATTTTTAGACGGAAATTGCTGCAATTTAAAAAAATCAACAATTGCTTTTGTATTTATAAATATTTTATCTGATAATATTATATTTTCAAATTCTGTCGAATCTCTGGTAATGTCAATATAATATATATTAGAAAATATAGTAATAGAAAATACTATAATTAATATAAGAAAAATTTTCTTATACATTATTTACCTCCTATTATTTTTTCATAAATGAGTTTCATTTTTACTTCATCTGGAGGATTTTTTGATATTTCATATGATTCTTTTAATAATTGCATTGCTTCTTCAACATTACTTTTATCAGAAACATATAATTTAGCAATAATATCGCCTTTTTTCACTTTAGAACCTAATTTTTTTAATATTTTTATACCAACAGAAAAATCTATTTCATCTTCTTTTTTCTTTCTTCCTGCACCCAATACCATGGACGCAATTCCAACTTTTTCTGTATCTATATGTGAAATAAACCCGTCTTTTTCTGCTTTAAATTCTATTACTTTATCTGATATTGGCAGTATATTCTCTGGTTCATCAACAACCCTATCATCTCCACCTTGAGCTTTTATCCATTTTTTCATAATCTCTAATGCTTTACCATTATCTATATTTTCCTTTAATATCTTTCTGGCTTCTTCATATGAATATAATCCTGATAAATCTAGCATATTTGCACCTAATTCAATACATAATTCTGTAAAATCTTCAGGACCTTTTCCTTTTAATGTTTCAATAGCTTCGAGCACTTCCAAAGAATTACCAATATTATCCCCTAATGGTTGATCCATATTGGTTACCAATGCTACTATTTTTCTATTATTTAGTTCTGCTATTTCAACCATAGATTTTGCCAATTCTATGGCATCTTCTACATTTTTCATAAAAGCACCGCTTCCAGTTTTTACATCCAATACTATTCCATCTGAACCAACAGCTAATTTTTTACTCATAATGCTTGCTGAAATCAAAGATATTTCATCTACTGTTGCTGTTACATCTCTTAATGCATATATTTTTTTATCAGCCGGAGCAATATTACCAGTTTGACCTGCTACAACCATTCCAACTTCATTTGCAATTTTGAAAAATTCGTCTTTTGAGATTGCTGTTTTAAATCCTGGAATTGATTCTAATTTATCAATTGTTCCACCAGTATGCCCCAAACCTCTTCCAGATAATTTTGATACCTTTAATCCTGCAGATGCAACCAACGGACCTACTGAAAGTGTCGTTTTATCTCCAACTCCTCCTGTAGAATGTTTATCTATTTTTATTCCTTTTATTCCAGATAAATCTATTACATCTCCACTATCCCTCATAACCATTGTAAGATAATATCTCTCTTCTTTTGTCATTCCTTTAAAATATATTGCCATTAACCATGCTGAAATCTGATAATCTGGTATTTGACCATTCACATATCCATTTATCATAAATTCTATTTCTTCTTTTGTATTAACTTCACCATTTCTTTTTTTATGAATTATATCTACTGGCCTCATTTTCATTTCCTCCTTTAAAAATTATTTTTACAAGTGTTCCTTGGTTTTCTTCACTATCAACTTCTATATAAGCTCTATGTTTTTCCAAAATTTGTTTCACAATATACAAACCCAATCCCGTTCCTGGAACCTGTCTTGTTCGTGATTTATCAACCCTATAAAATAAATTAAATATTTTATTTCTCTCTCTTTCTGGGATACCGATACCTGTATCTTCTATTTCCAATATCACTTCATCATTTTCACGATATAACCTTATATATACTTCTTTTTTTTCTGAATCTTTTATATGTGTGAATTTTATTGCATTATCTAAAACATTATATATTGCCTGCATCAATCTATCTTCATCACCTATGATTGTTAAATCGTCTTCTACTTCCAATAATATATTAATATCCATTTCTTTCGTTAGAGAGTTGAAAATCATATTCATCTTTTTTAATAAATTTGAGAGATTTACTTCTTTAAACTGATATTCATAATCTTTTCTTTCCAGTCGGCTAATATCCAGCAAATCATTTATAAGTCTTGTCAACCTTGAAGACTCATCTTCTATTATATTTAAAAATCTTAATGCTTGAGAAGACAATTTTTCATCGCTCATTAATAATGTTTCAGAATACCCATGAATTACTGTTAAAGGTGTCTTTAATTCATGTGACATTATGGTTAAAAATTCCCTTCTCATTAACTCTATTTCTTTTTCTTTTGTTATGTCTCTTAAAACAACAATTCTGTAATTCTGATTGTTTTCAGATTCTAAAAAAATCTTCTTTATTTCACAATGAAAAAAAGATTTTTTAGGGCTATAAACTATAATCTCATCACTTATATTTTTATCCTGCCTATAACTTTTTAATATTATATCAATTAAATTATGATCTTCCAAAATTTCAGATAATGTTTTTCCTAAAAAATCTTCTGTAACAAACAAATTTTGAGCACTTTTATTGGCATAATCCAGTATAAGGGTATCTGATATCTCCGAATAAAACACAAGCATAATTGCTTCTGAAATATTGTTTAAAACAGAATAAATATTTTTTCTTTTCATTTTTTCAAACATCACTTTTTTATTTAAACTATTTATTTTTTCTTCTAATGAATGTATTAAATATTCTATTGCAGGATCATTAGCACTTATTGACAGAACTTTAGATACAGAAGATTTAAGTTTTTCATTTTCTTTTTTTATCACAATATAATTTGAGAAAAAAATATATATAATTATACTAAATAACAATAAAATTAATATATAAAACATTCTATCACCTATTTCAAAAAAGCGACAGATTATCTGTCGCTTTTATTTTTAGTAATCTAGTTTTTCTTTTCCAGGATCTCTAAATTTATAACCTTTTCCTCTAACTGTTATAATGTACTTTGGATTTGATGGATCCTCTTCGATTTTGGTTCTTAATCTTCTAATATGTACATCTACTGTTCTTGTATCTCCAAAGTAATCATATCCCCATAATTTATCGAGTAATACATCTCTGCTAAATACTTTACCTTCATTTTTTGCAAGGAAAGTTAATAATTCAAATTCCAAAGGAGTTAATTCTACTGGATTACCTCTGATTAAAACTTCATATCTCTCAGTATCTATCTCCAGATCCTTTGCTATAATCTTTTTTGGTCCTTCTTCTTTAATTTGCATTGCCTGCTGCTGTCTTCTAAATATGGACTTTATTCTGGCAATTAATTCTCTTACATTAAACGGTTTAGTTACATAATCATCACTTCCTAATTCTAAACCTGCAACTTTATCAGCTGGATCATCTTTAGCACTTAAAATTAATACTGGAGCACTTTTGAATTTTTCATTGCTCTTAACAGTTCTAATGAAATCAAATCCATCCATAGAACCTGGTAACATAATATCAACAATAAAGAAATCCACCTCTTTTTCTTCAATCATTTTAACCGCCTCATCTGCATCAGAAGCCAATACTACATCATAACCTTCTTTTGTTAGGTTAAAATTAAGCATTTCGGAAATAGCTGGATCATCTTCAATGATCATAATAACTTTTTTACCCATTTTTGTTCCTCCTTTCAAAATATACATTAAATTATTTTTGATGATTTCTCATTTGTTCTTCTCTTTAGAGCTATTCTATTTACTATAACCTTTTTAAATTCTGCTTCGGCAATCTTTTCCATTTCATCGTATACCTCGGCGAAAAATTTGATCTTATTTTCTTTTACATAAATTACTTTTATTTTCATAAAAACTTTAAATCCATACGGAGTTGGTGCTATATGATTTATCCTTGCCGAAGATACTACAGCCACATGATTTGGTATGTATGGTTCTAATAATTCAGTTGATGCTCTAAACAATTCCTCAAGTAACGCTGTAGTAGATAATAAATTAAAATTTTTATAATCTTCTTTTTCCGACCATAAAAAGCCTTCATCATTAACATTAAAAGAATAGTTGAATTCTTTTCCTTCAAGTTCTTTAACTTTCCCCCAGCTCACCTCCATCATTATCCGCCTCCTTAATTGAGGTATCTTCATTTTTTCCTAATAATTCATTTAGTTCGTCACCACTTAAAGTTTCTTTTTCAAGTAGTACTTTTGCTATTGAATGTAATTTATCAATATTTTCTTCTAATATTCCTTTGGCTTTTTCATATGATTCAATTATAATTCTCTTTATTTCATTATCAATTTCATTTGCGGTTTCTTCACTATAATTTTTCATTTTAGCTAATTCTTTACCAAGAAATACTTCTTCCTCTTCTGCACCCCATGCAACTGGTCCTAATCTTTCACTCATACCAAATTTTAGTATCATAATTTTTGCATATTCTGTAGCTTTTTGTAAATCATTTGCCGCTCCACTTGTTATTTGATTAAATACCAACTCTTCAGCTGCTCTTCCGCCTAAAATTCCAGTTATTCTATCAAGAATTTCATCTTTTGTCATAAGATATTTATCTTCCAGTGGCAATTGAAGTGTAAATCCCAAAGCTTGATGTCCTCTTGGAACTATTGTAACTTTATGTACTGGGTCTGCATTTGGTAATAAAGCTCCTACAATAGCATGTCCCAATTCATGATAAGCAATAATTTTTCTTGTTTTATCAGAAATAACCCTGCTTTTTCTTGCTGGTCCAGCAATTACTCTGTCTATAGCTTCTTCTAACTCATTCATATCTATAATAGTTTTTCCTTTTCTTGCAGTGAGCAAAGCTGCTTCATTTATTAAATTTTCAAGGTCTGCCCCTGAAAAACCTGGAGTCCTTCTTGCTAATACTTCAATATCAA
The DNA here is from genome assembly GCF_001021175.1 of Marinitoga sp. 1155. Taxonomy (NCBI): domain Bacteria; kingdom Thermotogati; phylum Thermotogota; class Thermotogae; order Petrotogales; family Petrotogaceae; genus Marinitoga; species Marinitoga sp. 1155. The sequence goes on from NZ_AZAX01000012.1 coordinate 65,225, forward strand.
TATTTGGAGATATAGGTTTCCCACGCATATGTATTTTTAAGATTTGTTCTCGACCTTTCACATCAGGCATATCCAGAATAACTTTCTTGTCAAATCTACCAGGCCTGAGCAATGCTTTATCTAAAATATCCGGTCTATTTGTTGCTGCCATTATAATTATTCCAACACGAGGATCAAAACCATCCATTTCAACAAGCAGCTGGTTTAAGGTTTGTTCTCTTTCGTCATGTCCTCCACCTAAACCTGCACCTCTTTGCCTTCCAACTGCATCAATTTCATCTATAAATATGATGGCAGGTGCATTTGCTTTAGCCTGTGCAAATAAATCCCTTACCCTTGCAGCACCAACACCTACAAATAATTCTACAAAATCAGAACCACTAATATAGAAAAACGGAACCTTTGCTTCACCAGCAACTGCTCTTGCAATTAAGGTTTTACCTGTTCCCGGAGGACCAACCAATAATATTCCTTTTGGCATTCTTGCACCCATTTTATTAAAAACCTGTGGATTTTTTAAAAACTTTACTATATCCTGTAATTCATCTTTTACTTCATCTACACCTGCTACATCACTAAATGTAATTCTTTCTTTTTCTGGATCATATTTTCTTGCGGGACTTTTTGTGAAATTCATTCCTTGCGGTCCTCGACCGGTTAACGGCCTCAACATTATCATCCATAAAAAAATCAATATAATAAATGGAATCACATAACTTAAAATTCCATATAGCCATCCAGACGTAACATCCTGTTTGAAATCTACTTCTATATTTTTTTCTATTAACTTATTAACAAGGTCTGAATCCCTTAATACAACAGGTGCAAACAATTCATATGTTTGTCCATCAATAGTTTTTATGTTTATATTACCTGTATCTTTTACTAAAACTTTTGATACTCTACCTCTTTCTATTAAATCGATAAACTGCGTATAACTAATAGTCAAACTTGTTGTATCTACTGTCATTCCTCTAATTATAAAAAATATAATAGAGCCTATCACAAAATATACGGCAATAATTCCTATTAGTCTCTTTTTGTTATTAGAATCATTATTTTTATTTTCCGCCAAGAGCGACTACCTCCTTTGATATATAAAGCATATTTCTTATTTTTTCTATAGTTAAATTGTTAATTTTCCTTTTGCCTCTAGATTTCATAGATAAAATTTTATTTACTTCTTCTTTTGATGGTGGAAAAACTCCTAATTCTAAAAATACCATTCTTAAAATTTCTTTGTCAAAAAAATCTTTTTTTAAACTCATTTTATAAATATTCTTATTATCAATGTTCTTTTCAACAGCAACCCGCTCTGTATAAACCTTATCTAGATAATCTCGGTACTCCCAGGTTATTTCAGCAAATCTGAAAATTGCATCTTCATATTTTTCATTTATTTTTTGAAATTCCGGTAGTATGTTATGTCGAATCTTATTTCTTGAATATTTTGTATCAAAATTCGATTCATCTATAATATATTTAACATTGTTAATTGTAACATATTTTTCCAGATTTTCAAAATTTAAACTTAATATCGGTCTTGTAACATTTTTGTATACTGGCAATACACCTCCTATACCAAAAATACCTGTACCTTTAATCAATCTATACACTATAGTTTCTGACAAATCCTTTGAATAATGAGCAATAGCTATTTTGTTATACATTTTTGACTCTAATATTTCATTGAAAAATTCATATCTCAATTTCCTTGCTGCCTCTTCAATTCCAATTTTATTATCTTTCGCATAGTTTCCTACATCCATTTTTTTAGAATAAAATGGCAGACTTCTTTTTCTACATTCTCTTTTTACAAATAATTCTTCGTCATCAGCATTTTTTCTCAAAGAATGATTAAAGTGGGCAACTCCGAGAGAAATATTTAAATTATCCTTTAATTTAAATAATATGTCCATCATCACCATTGAATCCCTACCGCCAGATACACCGAGTAAAACTCTATCTCCACTTTCATACATATTATATTTCTTTATAAACTTTAACACTTCATATTCTATTTTCATTTTTTACATCTCCTATTCTCTTCTAAGTAATTATAACATATTTTTTTTAATTTATAATACGATGTCCAAAAAGTAAAGTCGCTCAAACCTTGATTGTTAATCCTCAAAAATACTCTTATATAATAATATAAAAAAACAGAGCTCTAAAGAGCTCAAATGTGCACTAATATTTTTCATTTTTTCTAATATTTCTGGAGCCGGTGAAGGGACTCGAACCCCCAACCTACTCATTACGAATGAGCCGCTCTACCGTTGAGCTACACCGGCAATTAATACCAGAGAATATTATATATTTTAATTTTAAAATTGTCAAGGGGTTTTTTTTAAAATATTATGATATAATTTAATATACTATACTCAAAATAAAGAAATATATATTATGAATTTTAAAGCAAAATAGCAAATCAAAAAGATTTTTATAGAGGAGGAATTTTTTATGCCATTTGAAAAATATAAGATTTTTGATTCTACAAATTTATCAAAAGGTTTATTAAACATTTTTTCTTTTGATTATATGGAAAATAAAGACAATGCAGAAATTATAATATCAAATAAAAAAGAAAAAATTGAAAAACCTTATATTTTATTGGATAATGAACAATTAAGTTTAATTGAAAATGGTAAAATCATTTCAATATTCGATTTTTCAATTGAAAATTTTCAAATTTTATTATTAAAATTACTATCAAAGATTTTTAAAGAAGAACCGTTTAATCTTTTGTATCTATTAGAAGAAAAAAGGAGAGAAATCGGTGAATTTATTAAAAATTTAATAGTTCTATTTGAAGTTGAAGATAAGAAAAGTAGTATGAGTCATACTCAAAGAGTTGCATTTTATTCTAAAAAATTTGCTGAATATTTGGGTAAAACAAAAGAAGATATCAATCTTATTTATGATTTAGCCATGCTTCATGATGTTGGAAGAATAGGAATAGAACAATTAATGCTTTTTTCAAAAACACGTGTGTTTGATCTTGAAGAATGGGATCTCGAGCATACTGTTGCTGGTTCTGTATTTCTGGCAAATAGAAGAGAATTATGGTATGCCATGGATGTTGTTAGATCACATCACGAACACTGGGATGGAACAGGTTATCCTGATCATTTAAAAGGAGAAGAAATTCCATATTTTGCAAGATTTATAGGCGTTATTGACTGGTTTGATTGGGCTACACATACCGCTACTTCCGAACATTTTGGTATATTATCACCAGATGAAGCTATTGATTATATAATTTTTAATTTAGGAAAAAAATTTGATCCCATTCTTGGAAAGGATTTTGCTAACTTCTTAAAGGACTTTTTATCAAAAGAAAAATTTATATAATCGACTATATATAAAAGACCGCATAGCGGTCTTTTATATATTATATGTAGTATTTTATAGTGTTAAAATCACTGTCTTTTTCAGTTGCTATAATTTCTCCATATAATGGGCCTGCTGATATTTTATTAATTTTTATTTTAACAAATTTTCCAATCATATTTTCATCACTTTTAAATATCACCACTTTATTATTTATTGTCCTTCCCAGGTATGCTCCTGATTTTATTTTATTTTCCTGAATCACCATTACTGTTTTATTTAAATATTTCTCATTTTCTTCATGATTTATTTGTTTCTGTATATTCATAAGGTATTGAAATCTCTTATTTTTAATTCTTTTAGGTATATCATCTTTGTAATATTTTGCTGATATTGTACCTTCACGCGGTGAATATTCTGCAATATTCAATCTTTCATATCTAACTTTTTTTATCAAATCCACTGTTTCCATAAAATCGGATTCTGTTTCACCGGGAAATCCTACAATAATATCTCCTGATATTGTTACATTTGGAACTCTACTTTTTATATCTTTTATTAATTCCAGATAAAATTCTTTTGTATATCTTCTATTCATCTTTTTTAGAATATTATCACTACCAGCTTGAACGGGTAAATGAAAATTTTTAGCTGCTTTTTCATTATTTGCTACCTCATTTATTAATCTATCTGTTATATCTGTAGGGTATGACGTTAGAAACCATATTCTTTTTATCGAATCAAATTTTGAAGCCTCTTTAATTAATATATCTAACTTCGGTTTTCCGTCTCCAAAATCTTTACCATAAGAATCAACATTTTGTCCTAAAAATGTAATTTCTCTATAATTTTTATCATTATAATATTCTACTTCTTTTATAATATCTTCTATAGGTCTGCTCTTTTCAAGATGCCTTGTATATGGAACTATACAGTATGTACAGTATTTATTGCACCCATATATAATATTTATCCAACCATGATGCTTACTATATGGATGTTTTGGCAAATCTGCTGTTATCTCTTCAAATTTATCACTAAAATCTGCAAATCTTTTTCCATTTTTTGCATTTAAATATAATTCCTTTATTTCCATATAATTTCTTGTTCCAAAAACAAAATCCACACCATGGAATCTTTTTAAAATTTCTGACCTCTCTTTTTCTGCAACACATCCACCTACACCAATAATAATATTTTTATTTTTTCTCTTTAATTTTTCATAGTGACCAATAGCTCCATAAAGCTTATGTTCGGCCTTTTCTCTAACAGCACAACTATTTAATATTATAAAATCTGCTTCTTGTGGATTTTCTGTCCATTCGAAGCCTTCTTTTTCTAAAATACCTGTCATAATTTCTGATTCATTCACATTCATCTGACATCCGAATGTTTTTATGTAAAATTTCACTTTTACACCTCCAAATAAACTTATGTTTTATTTTTTAAACTATTAATAAATCCCGGATTACTCCGGGATTTATTAATAATGAATTATTATTCTTCTTCTTCAACTACTTCACCATATTTTTCTTCAGCTTCTACTTTAGCTTTTGTTACTTCTTCAACTGCATCTATTACTTCTTCCTCTTCTATTTCTGGTGTTTCGTCATTTCCCATTAGACCTTCTCTACCTTCTATATAAGCATCTGCGATTTTAGATGTTATTAATTTTATAGCTCTAATTGCATCATCGTTACCCGGTATTACAATATCGATTGGATCAGGATCACAGTTTGTATCCACCAAAGCTATAACGGGAAGCCCTAACATATTTGCTTCTGCAACAGCTATTTGTTCTTTTCTTGGATCAATTAAGAATAATAAATCAGGAATTTTTTTCATTCCTCTTAAACCACCAAGGTTTTTATCAAGTTTTTCATATACTTTCTTGATTTTACTCTGCTCTTTTTTAGGTAGATTTTCAAATTCTTCTGAGTTTACAAATTCATCTAATTCCTCTAACTTTTTAATTCTCTTTTTTATTGTTGGGAAATTTGTTAATAATCCACCCAACCATCTGTTATTTACATAATAAGCTCCAGCTCTTTTTGCTTCTTCAGCAATAATTTGTTGAGCCTGTTTTTTTGTTCCAACAAATAAAATTACTTTCCCTTCTGCTGATTGTTCTCTGACAAATTCATATGCTTCTTCTACAGCTTTTAATGATTTTTGTAAATCAATAATGTAAATACCCTTTCTTTCTGTAAAAATATACGGTTTCATCTTTGGATTCCATCTTCTTGTTCTGTGTCCAAAATGTACTCCTGCTTCTAACAATTGTTTCATACTAATAACCGACATGCCAACACCTCCATATTTTGGTTTTTACCTCCACCGCATTACGTTTCCGACCCTAACGGGCACCGAGGAAACTACATAACGGTGTGTGAGGTCAATTGATTTTTATTCTTTCTACTTCGCTCCATAAATTTTCTAAATCATAAAACTCTCTTGCGTTTTCCGTAAAAATATGAACAATTATGCTTCCACCATCAACTATAAGCCATTCATAACCTTTATCTTTATCATAATACAATAATTCATGTTTTCTCTCTTTAAATTTCTCTACTACAGCATCTCTTAACGCGTTTAAATGTGTTTCAGAATTTCCTGTCACTATAACAAAATAATCAACAAGCAAAGGAGAATTTTTCATATTTAAAACTTTTATATTTATTCCATCTTTTTCATCTAATATTTTAACTATTTCTTTAGTAATTTCAAATATTTCCTCCTCTGATTTTATATCCACTAATTTTCACCTCCATTACTCTACTGTAACACTTTTCGCCAAATTTCTGGGTTTATCAGGATCTAACTTTCTTAATACCGCAACATTATAAGCAAATAATTGGATAACAGGAGCCATAACCAGAGGATATAATGCTTCATGTGTTTTTGGGACCAATATATATTCATCTGTTAAATGCTTAATCTCATCGTTTCCTTCTGTACTAATAGCTATTATATTGGCATTCCTTGCTTTTGATTCCATTAAATTTGATTTCATCTTTTCATAAAGTGAATCCTTTGGAATTATTGCAAATACTGGGAACTGTTCATCTAACAATGCTATAGGACCATGCTTTAATTCTCCTGCCTGATAGCCAGCAGCATGTATATAGCTTATTTCTTTCAATTTCAAAGCTCCCTCTAAAGCTGTAGGATATCCAAATCCTCTACCAATATACATCATATGCTGATAATTCGAATATTCTCTGGCTAATTCCTTTATTTTCTCATTTAATTTTAATACCTTTTTATATATTTCTGGCATCTCTTCTATGCCTTTTAATATTGATTCTATTTCATTATTCAATCCCTCAGTTAATTCTATTATTTTAGCTCCCAAAGCGTACAATATAGCTATTTGTGCTGTGTATGTTTTAGTAGCTGCTACTCCAATTTCAGGACCTGTATTCATATATATAGCACCATGAGATTCTCTTGGTATTGTCGATCCAAAAACATTACTTATTGTTATTACTTTTGCTCCTTTTTCTTTAGCTATTCTTATACCTTCCAATGTATCTATTGTTTCACCTGACTGAGATATTGCCAATACCAACGTGTTTTGATCTACATGAGGATTCATATATCTGAATTCAGAAGCTACTTCTATATCTACACTTATTCTGGAATATTTATTCATAAAATATTTAAATGCCATCCCCGCATGATAACTTGTACCACATGCAACTATAAATATTTTCTGTAAATCTTTTTTTATAAATTCCTTAAGATTATTTATCTCTGAGATTATAGGTTTTCCATTCTTTATTCTTCCAGTTATCGCTGATTTTAATGCTTCTGGCTGCTCATTCATTTCTTTTAGCATAAAATGCTCGTATCCACTTTTTTCTGCTGCCTGCTCATCCCAATCTATATGTGTTGGACTCTTTTCTATTTTTTCGCCATCTATATTATAAAATTCAATTTTTCCAGCTTCCAATAAAGCTATTTCATTATCATTCATAAAATATACATCTTTAGTATATTTTATCAATGGAGTTATATCAGAGGCTAATAATGCATAATCTTCATTATATGCTACAACGAGAGGACTTCCCTTTCTTACAGATACAATTTTTTTCTCATCTGTATGAATTACTCCTATCGCATAAGCACCATCTAATCTTTTTATAGCTGATAATACCGATTTAAACAAGTCTCCATTATAATACTCCTCTATTAGATGAGCAATCACTTCTGTATCTGTTTCGGATTTAAACCTATGCCCTTTTTCTATTAATTCTTTTCTTAATTCCTGAAAATTTTCAATTATCCCGTTATGAACCAATGCTATTTTTCCAGTACAATCGGTATGAGGGTGTGCATTCAAATCTGTAACTCCACCATGTGTCGCCCAACGTGTATGAGCTATACCAATGTGAATATTCGCATTTATTCTATCATTGAGTTCATCCTTTAAATTCGAAATTTTTCCTGTTGCTTTTATTAATTCTATATGTTCATTTTTTGAGAAAGCAATCCCCGCTGAATCATACCCCCTATATTCTAATTTTTGCAATCCAGAAATAATATCCTTTACCTTAACATCCTTTTTCCCAACCAATCCCACAATTCCACACATTGTTTTTACCTCCTATAATATATCTTTAATCTTATCTATTATTTTATCTTTAACAGCTTTATTTGCTACAGAAAGCGCATTAGCAATAGCCTCAGAATCTGAAGAGCCATGAGCTTTAACTAAAATACCGTTTATTCCCAAAAAAAATGTTCCCCCATATTGTCTATAATCAAGGCTTTTTTTTAATCCTTTTAAAGAACTTTTCATTAACATTGCTCCTATTTTGGTGAATATTCCTCCATTTGAAACCTCTCTTTTCAATTCCGATAGGATATAATAAGCAGTTCCTTCAATTGTTTTTAATATATTATTGCCTGTAAACCCATCCGTTACTATAACATCCACATTTTCATCAAATATATTTCTTCCTTCAATAAATCCTACATAATTTATCTTATCATCTTTTTTCAAAAACTCTGCAGCATCTTTTACTATTTTTGTCCCCTTGGTTTCTTCAGTACCTATATTCAATATATGAACTTTAGGATTTTTCTTACCCAAAAATTTAGCAAAAGCTATTCCCTCTTTTGCAAGAGATATGTAATGTGCCGGTTTAAGCTCTGCATTAGCTCCGCCATCCACAAGAACTCTCGGACCATTTTTACCAGGCAATGGTATAACCAGAGCAGGTCTATCAATTCCTTCAATACGACCTGTGACAAACGTCCCCGCTGCAAGCAATGCACCGGTATTTCCTGCACTTACAAAAGCATCCAATTGCCCTTTTTTCATCATTTCATTTCCTATATAAATAGAACTGTTTTTTAATTTTAATACCTCTGTGGGTTTTGTATGATTATCGACTGAATTTTCAGCTTTTATAAATTTTATTTTATTATGCAAATTTTCTGGAATCTTATTTCTAAGATTTTCTTCTCCCCCAATTAAATGCACTTCATCTATTAAATTATTTTTTAAAGCAAAAATCGCGCCCTCTAAATTAGACATGGGCGCGTTATCTCCACCAAATAAATCTAAGCCTATCCTGGCCTTTTCTGGCATTCTTATTCTCCTATTTCCAATATCTGTTTTCCATTATAATATCCACAGTTTAAACATACTCTATGGGGGAGTTTTGGTTCACCACAATTTGGACATTTTGAAACATTTACTTTAATTGCTCTGTATAAGTTTGCTGCTCTTCTTCTATGTGTTCTTGCTCTTGAAGTTTTTTGCTTTGGTACAGCCATTTATAATCCCTCCTAAAAGTTATTATTTTTCTTCTTTAAATAAGTCCAATAATTTTTCAAATCTTGGATCTATATATTCTTCGTCATGTTTATGATCTGGATTTTCATTTAAGTCTACTCCACAAACAGAACATAATCCTTTACAATCAACCTTACATAATGGTTTTTCTGGAATCTCCATTAATATTGACTCGATAATTCTATCTGTTATATCTATTTTTTCTTCAGAGAAAAAAATGATATTATCCAGCGTTTCCAGCCTTTCACTTTTTATATATAAACTCTCCATAGATTTAGAAATATAAAAAGCTTCTATTTCACCTTTAATTTGTTGCTCAAATTCTTTTAAACATCTGGAACATTGTAATTTGACTTTTGTCATTGCGCTACCTTTTAATAAGAAACCTTCTGAATTCTTTTCAATATTAAAATTCACATTTATTGGTGAAGTTATATCAACTATTCCTTCGGGTGTATCAATTTTTTTCCAATTTAATTCAAAAATAAAATTTTCTTTTTCTTCTATTTTATCAAGATCATATATTAATTTTTGATCTCTTAAATTATCATTCAACATAAAAAACACCTCGCGCTTTATTTTACGACAATATCTTTTAATATATAACAAGAGTATGTTAATTTTCTGTTATTTTTTCAAAAAAGATTTCATTCATCCGATAACTTCTTTAATGCTTCTTTAAAATCATGTGGAATAGGCGCTATAAATTCCATCCATTTATCTGTTCTTGGATGAAATATTCCCAGTTTCAATGCATGAAGCATTTGTCTATTTATGCCATATTTTAAATCTACACTTCCATATACTTCATCACCAAGCAATGGATGTCCAATATGTTTAAAATGTACCCTAATTTGATGTGTCCTTCCGGTTTTCAAATTTATCCAGGCAAGCGATGCATCTTTGAATTCCTTTATTACCTTATATATTGTAATAGATTCTTTTCCTCCTGGAACAACAGCCATTTTTATACGAATTTGTGGATGTCTTGCAATTGGGGCATTTATTTCTCCATATTTTTGTTTTAGAATCCCTTTTACCAAAGCTATGTATGTTTTTTTGGTTTTTCTATCTTTAAATTGAGAACTTAAAGATTGCTGAGCCAGGTCATTCTTGGCTACAATTATTACTCCAGATGTATTTTTATCCAATCTATGTACGATTCCTGGGCGAACTTCTCCACCAATTCCCTTCAAATCTTTACAATGATATAGTAATGCATTTACCAATGTTCCGCTTACTTTATTAAAAACAGGATGAACTATCATATCTGGAGGTTTATTAATAACTATAATATCTTTATCTTCATATATTACATTTAGCGGTATTTTTTCTGGTATTACTTCTATTATAGGAGGTTTATCCGGCACTTCAATTGATACAATCTCTCCAGATTTTATTTTATAAGCAGGCTTTTTTAATTCACCATTTACTATTATTTGCCCTTGTTTTATCGCTTTTTGAACATAATTTCTCGATATCCAGTCTGGAACCTTTTCAACTACAAATTTATCCAATCTCCAGCCATTTTCTCTATTCGTTACTAAAAAGTTTTCTTCCACGAATTCTTACTCCTTCGCCAATAATATATAGCTAATAAAATTCCTCCGATTGTTACAAAAGAATCTGCAACATTAAAAACAGAAAAATATTTAACACTAAACATATCTACAACATATCCAATTCTAACTCTATCATAAATATTTCCCAATGCTCCTCCTATGATAAAAGTAATTGAAATATCAAATAGCATAGATTTATTTTTCTCCAGATGTTTTTTTCTATAAATATAAATGAAAGTCACGACAAAAGTTGCTAATATTCCATGTAAAAAAGCATAACCCCGAAATATTCCAAAAGCTATACCCGTATTGGTTACATAAGATAAAGTTAAAAAATCTCCTATAATATGAATTGTCTTTCCTTTTAAAAAATCCTGTGCTAATCTTTTAGAAATCTGGTCTATTATCAATATAATTGGAATTAACCAGTCCAAATCAATCACTCACTTTTTGATAGAAAAATGGCTCTATTACTTCCAAACCTAAGGATTTATAATTAAATATTCTTTCTGTGGAACCAACAAATAATACTCCACCTTTTCTTAAAGAATTAGCAAAATTTTTATATAATTTATTTTTTGCATCCATATCAAAATAAATAACCACATTCCTGCAGGAAATAATATCCATATCTTTCTCAAAATTATCCATTAAAAGATTATGCTGTTTAAATATTACTCTATTTTTTATTAAAGGTAAAACTTCGTATGTATTATTATCCAGTTTTTTAAAATACTTTTTTCTTATATCTTCAGGGATATTTACCATGGATCTATCTGAATATATACCTCTTTTTGCCTTTTGAATAACAAATTTATCAAGATCTGTAGCTAAAACTTTTATATTTTTAGGAGCTTTTAATTCTTCAAGTATTATTGCATGTGTATATGGTTCTTCACCCGTTGAACAACCTGCACTCCATATTTTAGTTTTTGTTCCTCTTTCTTTCAATATCTTTGGAAGAATATTTTTTTTCAGATAATTCCATTTTTCTGGATTTCTAAAAAATTCTGTAACGTTAATCGTTAATTTATCAAGAAATTCATCCCATAATTTTGGATTGTTTTTCAAATCTTCAAAATACTTTTTATAACTATTATATGTATATTTTCTCATTAACATATCTATTCTTCTTCTTACTCTATGTTGCTTATAACCTCTCAAATCAAGCTGAAAGTGACTTGCAATATTGTCCAATAACCACACATACTCCTTATCATCATATGGTGATGAGTACAAACTTTTCTCGTTCATTAAAATTCCTCCTAAAATTTTAGATTAAATTTTATCCCTATTGTTTTGTTCGAATTTATTATAACATATATATTATCCCTTATTATTGGTATATTAAATTCAAAATAATTTTCTCTTTTTCTAAAAATATTACTTCTAACTATATTTTTATTACTTTTAAATTCAAAATAAATATTTATATTTTTATCTAATATTACAAAATACACTTTTTTCTTTGATATTGTTATTATACTATTAAATATAGACAGGAATGTGCCATAATCATATTCTTTATTTAACGTATCAACAAAAAAACCTATTTTTATCTTATCCCCATAATAATAACCCATCGCTGTTTGGGAAAAATCATATATATTTATCCAGTAAAAATATTTATTCGATTCCTTTTTTAAAGTTATTCCAGCCATACCATTTGAAACTACATAAGATACAGGAAAATCAAAATATGCTTTTTCAAAAGATATTATAAACGAATCATTTGACCATGTGAAATAATATGGATCATAAAAAAAATTATTTTTATATTTATAATTTATACTAAATCCCGGTTGATAAAATCTTAAATAATTTAATATTTCTTCTAAACTAGAAACATTTATAGAATTAGTACTCAATGGAGTTAAATTTACAAAAAACGAAATATTTGCAACATATAAATTCGTTGCCTCAAAATCAAAATTATAATCTATTTTTATATCTCCATTATTCATATAAGATATATATATATTATTTGAAAAAATAATAGTACTTAAAAATATCCATAATATTAATAAGTTTTTTTTCATCAACTCACCTTTAAAAACAAGGGGCATATATAGCCCCTATTAATTAAATATTTTGTGCTAATCTTTCCATTTCTGCATCATCAATTTCAAAATTCGCAAATACTTCTTGAATATCATCACTGTCTTCCAATGCATCGAGTAATTTTAATAATTTTTCCGCATCTGATCCTGCAACTTTAACTGTTGTTTTTGGAATATATGTCAAATTCGATTTCACAGAATATCCCATATCTTTTAAAGCATCTCTAACCTGAACCATATCATCTGGAGAAGCTATAACCTGAATATTTTCATCTTCTATAACGTCTTCTGCACCAGCATCCAATGCTGCCATCATAAATTCATCCAGATCTGCCACTTCTTCTTTAGGAACTACAATCATAGCTTTTCTTTCAAAATTCCAGGCAACAGCACCACTTTCAGCTAAACTCCCACCATGTTTCGAAAGAATATGTCTTACCTCCTGAGCTGCTCTATTTTTATTATCTGTTAATGCTCTCATTATAATAGCAACACCTGCTGGTCCATAACCTTCATACATTATTTCAACATATGAATCAGCATCTGTACCTCCTGCACCTTTTTTTATAGCAGCTTCAATTTTATCTTTTGGCATATTAGCTTCCTTTGCCTTTTCTATAGCTGTTCTTAATCTTGGATTTGATTCTGGATCTGCACCACCTTCTTTAGCAGCAACCGTTAATTCTCTGATTAACTTTGTAAATATTTTTGACCTTTTGGCATCTTGAGCTGCTTTCCTATGTTTTATATTTGCCCACTTGTTATGACCTGACATAATAAAATACCTCCTTTAAAAATCATTTTTTAAAATCATTTTGATTTTATTATCATCAATGTTGTATCATCATGTTGAGACGCTTTTCCTACAAATTTATCTAATTCCTTTATTATTATATCAATAATTTCTTTTGAATTTTTATCTTTATTTTTTTCAAATATATCAATTAATCTTTCAAGTTCAAATTCTTCGCTTCTTTCATTTCTTGCCTCTGTTATTCCATCTGTATATAATGCTACATATACTTTTTTATTATATGTTAAATTTTGACTTTCAAAGACAAATCCTCCCATAATACCTATTGGCATATATTCTGCATCAAAAGTCAATAATTTTTCATCTTTCAGTATTAGTGTGGGGTTATGACCACAATTTATCATTTCTATCTTTTTATTTTTATAATCCAGCATCATAAAAACTGCTGTTACAAATCTATCTTGAGGAATCTCTCTGGATATATAATTATTTAAATTAGAGACTATAGTTGCTAAATCCTTTTCTTTTTCCAATTCATGCCTTAAAATAGACCTAAATGATGTCATAATCAACGCTGCAGGAACACTTTTTCCTGAAACATCTGCCAATACAATAAATACTTTTTCTCCTAAATCTACTACATCATAATAGTCTCCACCTATATCATAAGCAGGTCTATAAAACGCTTCAATATCAATTTCTTGAAATTCAGGGATTTTTTTTGGCAATAGCGACTTTTGTATCTCAGATGCTATTCTCAGTTGTTCTCCTAATTTTTCTTGTTCTATTTTTTTATTTAGAAAATCTAAAGTATCATAACTAAATGCTATTTGCTCTGCAATAGATTCCATAATTTTTCTATTTCCAGCGGTAAATATACCATTTTCAGAGCCATAAAAAAGAAAAAAACCCCATACTTTTATCCTCGATTCTATTGGTATAAACATTATCGGTATCTCTTTGTGGGTTATTGGATGTTTTTCGAATATCATAGGCTTAATTTTTTTCTCCGCATTCAGATAATCAATAAGCTCTACGGTTTTTTCAAAATCGAGCAAATTAAAGTCGGCATGCAAAATACTAAAATCTTTTCCTGGAGGATAATCAGAAAATTCTCCAACTATAATGTCGTCAAAAGAAATTATGTCTTTTATTCTATCCAATATTTTTTCCATTGATTTTTTAGGATCAAGCGTTTCATGAAGTATTTTTCCTATATCTAATACTGCTGTTAACTCTTCATATAATTTTGATAATTCTTCAACCTGAGCCTCTAATTGTAAAGAAAATTCCTCAAGCTGTATTCTATAATTTTCACTTTCTTCAAACAATTGCTCAATTAAAAACTTCACCCGCTTGCTAATCTCTTCCAGGGTTTTAGGTTCATCAGAATAATAATTTACTCTGTCATTTAACTCATGATAAATTTCCAATCCATACTGTGTGGCTTTATCCATTTCCAGCCACCACCTGTTTTATAATATCAACAATATTTTTAGGACTAAAAGGTTTCGTAGCCACTTTAAAAGCACCTAAAGTCAGCGCAAGTTTTTCATCTTCTTCTCCACCTTTAGCTGTTAAAACCAATATTGGTAATTTTATTCCTTCTTCCTTCAATTTTTTTAATACTGTAAACCCATCCATTTTTGGCATCATAATATCGAGACACACTGCATCAGGTATCAATTCTTTTATTTTTTGTAGCCCTTCTTCTCCATCTCTGGCTTCATGAACCTCAAATCCTTCTTTTTTAAAATTAAAAGATAATATTTTCCTCAATACATCAGAATCATCTACAATTAAGATTTTCTTTCCCAATTTAATCCCCCCAAACAGCATCATAAACTATTGGATAAAATATAAAACCTTCTTTAACTTCACTAAAAACTTTCCATATGTTGTATATCTTATTATACTTCTGTTTATATTTTAACACATAAATTCCTTTTTTATTTCTATCAATATCAAGGTTCATAAACTTATTTCTAATATTTTCATCATTCAGTAATACAAAATTGAATTTTTTAAATAAATTTTCGGAAATATATATTTTAAACAAATAATATTCTATTTTCAATTTATAATTATCCTTTACTTCTTTATACTCTATTAATTTAAACCCTTCGGATACATAATTGTTAAAGTTTAAAAAGTTATATGTTTTTTTTGTGTTTAATACAACAAATAATGTTTTATTAATATATCCCAATGGCACAGCTTGAGATATGCTTAATTTGGGCTTAGAATGGTATCCTTTTGTATATTCTAAATCCATTTTCGCACGTCTAAACATTCTTTCTATCTCTTCTAACGTATCGTTATGAGAAATATATGCTGATTTCCCGAATTTTTTAAACCTTAAAAGGTATTTCATATACTCACTCCAATTATATGATATAATATTTTTGAGTTAATATTATTAAGCAAAAATTATTATATACTATTTTTATTAAAATCATTTTAAATGGGGGAATTTGCATTGAAATATTTTTTATCCGGTATTTTTACTGTTTTAATCATAGCAATCGTACTATTTATCTATACTTTTAATATTTTTGCAAATAAATCTATTTTTTCTATTAATAATAATTATAATACATATGTATTTTCAAATGGAAATGAGATATTACCTCCAAAATTTATATATACAAAATTATCAGAAACCCCAATAAATCTACTTTTTATTTTGTTATGGTCAGAAGATAGGGATTTTTTTGGACATCCTGGATTCAACTTAAAGGGAACACTTAGATCTATAATAACAAATATAAAAAGTGGTACAACTTATGGTGGAAGCACAATTACACAGCAGGTTGTAAAAAATGTTTATTTATCTCAGAAAAAACGAATTTCAAGAAAAATCTTAGAAATTTTTTTATCATTCTGGGTTGAACATTATTATACAAAAAATGACATTTTAGAGGCATATATAAATATAGCTTATCTTGGTAATGATATAAATGGATTCGGAGCTGCTGCAAAAAGATATTTTGGAAAAGACTTAAAAGATTTAAATTTAGCTGAAATATCAATTTTAGTTGGTATTATAAATGCTCCAGAATATTATAATCCATATAAATATCCATCCAGAGCTAAAGAACAGGGATTAATCATATTAAACTCATTAAAAAATAACAAATTATTATCCGACGATGAATACAAAATTTATACACAACAATTAAGCAATATTATATTTAAAAAGGTGTTTTTTGACAAAAATAATCTTCAATTATTACTCGCAATAAAAAGTGAAGAATCAAAAATAAAATTGCATGGTGGTGGTTATATTGTAAAATCCACTATAAATAGAGATTTATTTGAAACAATTAAAAATTCATGGCAGTCTTCACAAAGCGCAATTATACTTGATAATAAAACAGGAAAAGTTTTAAGCTTTTTTGGTTCTCAATATGACACTTTTTATTCAAACAGGCAGATTGGTTCAACGATTAAACCATTCTATTATCTATTAGCTTTAAATAAAGGATATAATATCAATGACCCTTTAACTGACGAGCCATTGAAAATTGGAAACTGGAGTCCAAAAAATTTTGATAAAAAATTTAGAGGTGAAGTTACACTTGAAAAGGCTTTAATTGATTCAATAAATATACCTTCAATTAATCTTTTTCGAAATTTAGAAAATACTACTCAAAAATCAATATTTGTCGTAACAGATTTTCTAAAAAAGATAGGTATAAATGGTTTTTATCCTGATGATATAACCCTGTCCCTCGGAACATTGGAAAGTAATGTATATAATATCGCAAGGGCATTTTCCATTTTTCCAAATTATGGAATAATACCAGATTTTTACATAATTGAAGAAATATATGATAAAAACGGAAATTTAATATATAAAAAAATACCTAAAATTGATAGAAAAATACAAAATATTAACAACAATTCATACAATATAATGAATAAACTATTAAAAAAAGTGGTTTTAGAAGGAACTGCTAAAACTTTATTTTCAGTAAAAAAAGAGTTTTATGGGAAAACAGGAACTGCTGAATCATCCGTATGGTTTACAGGATATGATGGGAAAATTACTATTTCTGTAAGAAAAGATGGAAAATTTTTATTGTCAACCACGCATGCAATTCCTTTAGCCAGAAAAATACTCAGTAATTACTACTCGTATAACTCTTTAGAAAAAGTTCCAATATTCAATTATTTTTTAATATCCTCTTCTAAAAATATTATTGATAATTTTATATCAGAATTTACTACTAAAGACTATTTATCTATCAGCAAAAAAAATTATATTAAATTCATACAAAATATTGAATTGTTATTTCCAGATGAATTTATAAAGGAATATGAAAACTTATCAGAAAATTTAAAAAATCTTTTTGAACTTGATACTTTAACTATTAAAAAATACATAAATTTAATGGATTTACAGGAACCATCTATTTATAATTATTTTTTTAAAGAAAAACTATTTTTAGACTATTATTTCCCTGATCTTTATAATAAAATAAAACTCTATTAAGAAGGTGTTTTTATGAAAGAATTTTTTAATCCCGGCGAAGTATTATTAAAAGAAAACGAAATATACAATTTTTGCTATTATATAATATCTGGAAAAGTACATACTTCTCTTAGAAATCATGAATTAAGTTCTGGAGAATTTATAGGAACCATGAGTTTTATAACGGGCAAACCTTTATTGGAAAGTTATATTGCTAATACAAAGGTTGAAGTATTAAAACTTGATAAAAATTCTATACAAAAAATACTTGAAGAAAAAGAATTTTCTTTATTTTTAGAACACATATCAAAATTGTACATAAATTTATTTTTTAAAAGTTTATACAATATAACTCCAAATATATATGAATTATTAATTTCAAAAGCACGAATATCCAATAGAAAAGACTTAATTGAAGATATGGAACTTGATGAGACGGATATATTATTAGCAGAATTGGATCAAATTTTAAATGTTGGTGAAATTTTCGAATCTGAACTTCCAGAAGATCCAGAAACTGCCACAGAAAATTTTAAATCAATGTTTAATAAAGATAACTTAGATTTAGCTGGAATTATTGTTTTCACAACAAATTACATAAGAAAAAATAGCGATAACCCCCAACTCTGTGAAGATTTAATTTATGGTTTTGAAAAATCAATTGAAATCGAGGATAGAGCTTTAGTTAAATATTTCTTATATTTATCCTGTATTTATTGTAATGATAAAAATCAGGTAAAGGATATTCTTGAAGAGTATTTAGAAATATTAAGGTTCTGGGGAATTCCAGCATGGGGGGAAATGTTGATTAGAGTTGAAAATTATGAAATTTTTTCCAATATGTTTGATAAAAAAAATGTTGGTGATAAAAATGAAATGTGAATTAATACAGAATCTTTCTAAAGATATTCGAGAAATCGCATATATTCAAAATGGTATAGTTATTTCAATTTTAAAATATGAAGATAAAGAAAAACTTGGACAGGTATTCTGTGATGGAGACTATTTTGGACTTGATTCTTTAGTATTTGGAATAAATATTATAGATTATTATAAGGTAGGAAAAACGCGTTTCAAAAAAGAATCATATCAGTTATTTACTGAACTTTTAAAAGATAAAGATTATTACGATAAATTTTTCTTAAATCTAAAAATAACGTTTTTAGAAATTGCTTCATTTATGCAAAAAAAAGAAGAAGAAATTTTATTGTTAAATTTAAGAAAAATATATAATAGAAGCAGCAAAATTAAAGGACTCCCAAAAGATTTTATATTTAATTATATAGATAAAGACAGGATATACAAATTAGTTGAGAAAAAACTAATTAAAGAAGATGATGAATTTTTTTATTATAATCCTGAGTAAATTGAACATATTTTAATATTATTGCCCTATAATATCTATAATAGAGAATAACCTGAAAAAAATGACATTGAAATTTTTTTCATTTTTGAGTTAAACTATTACTGAATGCAAAATATTGAATACAAAATAAGGATGGTGAAAAATTTTGAATATTATGAAAGCCATTATAAAAAAGGAACCAGGAAAAGGCTTTGTATTAGATGAAGTTGAAATTCCAAAAATCAAAAATCCAGATGATGTAAAAATTAAAGTTTTAAATGCATCTATTTGTGGAACAGATTTACATATATGGAAATGGGATGAATGGTCTCAGGAAAGGATTAAAACTCCTCAAATTGACGGACATGAATTTGTTGGTGAAGTTGTTGAAGTTGGTTCGATGGTTAAAGGCGTAAAACCTGGAGATATTGTTGCGGCAGAAACTCATATTCCATGCGGTGTTTGTAAACAATGTAAAACCGGAAATATGCATGTATGTAAAAATATGAAAATATTAGGTGTAGATAGAGATGGAGTTTTTGCTGAATATGTTGTTGTTCCAGAAATAGTATTATGGAAATTGGATCCTTCCATTCCAAAAGAATTCGCATCTGTCATGGAACCTTTAGGAAATGCCATACATACTGTAACTTCCGTGGACTTAAGAGGAAAATCTGTTTTAATAACAGGCGCTGGTCCCATTGGTGCCATTGCAATTCAAATTGCAAAGATTTCTGGCGCTGCAACTGTAATAGTTAGTGAAATTTCCGAATATAGAATTAATATGGCAAAAGAAATGGGTGCTGATTATATAATAAACCCTCTGGAAAAAGATTTAGTTAAAGAAGTTATGAATTTAACAAACAATGATGGCGTTGATGTATTACTGGAAATGTCGGGAAATCCAGATGCTTTGAATAAAGGAATTGAGTCCTTAACAAACGCAGGAGAAGTCGCTATTTTAGGTGTTTTCCCTACAAATCCTGTTCCGTTTGTTATGAATACTGCTGTATTCAAAGGAATTAAAATACACTGTATTACAGGAAGAAAAATGTTCGAAACATGGCAAATCGCTTCAGAATGGTTGAGAACAAAAAGAGTAGATCTTTCAAAATTAATCACTCATATTTTGCCAATGGAAGATTTTGAAAAAGGTTTTGAACTTATGAATTCTAAAAAAAGTGGAAAAATTATATTAAAAATTTCAGAATAAGGGGGAATTTTATGAATTTTTACGATCAATTAAATAATGAAATGAAAGAATTAAAAGAAAACGGTCTTTTTGTAACTATTAGAACTCTAAATAGTGCTCAAGGGTCATGGTTTGAGGTTGATGGCAAAAAAGTTTTAAACCTTTGTTCAAATAATTACCTCGGATTTGCAAACAACGATAGACTAAAAAAAGCTGCAATTAATGCTGTTGAAAAGTATGGCGTTGGTCCTGGTGCAGTAAGAACTATCGCAGGAACAATGGATATACATCATCAATTAGAAAAAGAGTTAGCAGAATTCAAAAAAACCGAAGCAACATTAGTTGTACAATCTGGTTTTAATGCCAATCAAGCTGTTATTCCAGCGATAACTACAGCTGAAGATGCAATTTTATCAGATGAATTGAACCATGCAAGTATTATAGATGGTGTTAGACTTTCAAAAGCAAAAAAATACGTATGGAAACATAAGGATGTTAAAGATCTTGAAGCAAAATTAAAAGAAGCTAAAGAAAATGGTGCAAGAAGGCTTTTAATTATAACTGATGGGGTTTTCAGCATGGATGGAGATTTAGCTCCATTACCAGAAATAGTTGAAGTTGCAGAAAAATATGAAGCAATTGTTATGGTAGATGATGCTCATGGTGAAGGTGTTCTTGGTGAAAACGGTAGAGGAATTGTTGATCACTTCCATTTACACTCTCGAGTCGATATAGAAGTTGGAACATTATCAAAAGCATTTGGTGTTGTTGGTGGATTTATTGCAGGAAAAAAAGTTTTAATAGATTATCTAAAACAGAAAGCACGACCATTTTTATTCAGCAGTTCTCTTTCTCCAGCTGAAGCTGGTGCAGCTTTAGAAGCTGTAAGAATATTGGTTGAAAGTGGTGAAGTGGTTGAAAAATTATGGGATAATGCTAAATATTTTAAAGATAAATTAAATGCTCTTGGATTTGATACATGGCACAGTGAAACTCCAATAACCCCTGTAATGCTTTATGATGCAAAAATTGCAAAAGACTTTAGTTTAAGGTTATTTGAAGAAGGAATTTTCGCTCAATCAATTGGATATCCTACTGTCCCTAAAGGATTGGCAAGAATCAGGGTAATGATCAGCGCTGCGCACACAAAAGAAGATCTTGATTTTGCAGTTGAAAAATTTGAAAAAATAGGAAAAGAATTAAATATAATAAAATAAAATCGCAGTTTTTACTGCGATTTTATTTTGTGGAAAAACTTATTTTTTCTCAATATATGAGAGAAATATATGACTAATTATAAATGATAATACTGTAAATAAAATTATTACAAAAATATCTCCTGATACCATAGAAAGATTATAATTCAATAATGCAACTTTTCTAAAGGAATCTATAGAATATTTTATAGGAAGAATATAAGACCATTTATACCATATAGAATCCTTTGGTATTGATATTAAAACATCCCCAAATAATATCATTGTTCCTATAAAAACCGCTAATATAAATGTTGTTGTTTTTGTCGTTTTGGATATTGCCGAAATTAATAATCCCAATGTAGTAAACATTAAGACATTTAAGATTATCAAAATTATCATTGATATTTCTCCGCCAGCAAAATTGCTTCCAAAATATTTAAAAACATAATACGTTATAATACTCGAAATCAATCCAAGAATAATATATGTAAATAATTTATATAATGAAAATTCCCATATTTTTAACCCATTTGCTCTATATATATCAAGCAATCCATTTTCTCTTGTTTGAGATACAGAAATACCAATTCCTCCCATTGAAAAAATCAAAATTAGTACCAATATAGCAGACGGTGCTAACATATCCTGAAAATCAAGAGATGCATTTTTTATATTTGTTAAACTACCATCTTTTATATTCGGAATTTGTATTTCAATTTCTGGTGGTTTTCTATCTTTATCCACTGATATTCCACCTTTTAATAAAAATTGAGTTGTTGAGCCAACAGAAATCTCCGGAATACCAGATAATTCATTAAATAATGCCTTTACAACTGTATAAATTGCAACACTACTATCAAGGTCATTGGGATTAGGTACTAAAATAAGTTTTGTTTCTTTATAATTTTTCAAATCACTCATAAATCCTTTAGGTATTATCAATATGGAATCATATTCATTACTTTTTATAGCTTCAATTAATTCTGATTTTGTTGTTATTTGAACGGCATCTTTCCATTTGAAAAATTGGCTTAAAAAAAGAAATCCAAATTTTCCCAAAAAACTATTATCTTCATTATATACAGCTATTTTATAGTCTGACAACATATTTTCTGGAAATAGATTCGATCCTAAATAAGACAATAAAAATGGTACTAAAATCAATGTCACTAAAAAACCTTTATTTCTAAAAATTTTAATGAGTTCATATTTCATCAACGACAATATTTTCATTAAATCACCTCGTTTTTTCTAAATCTTTATATATTCTATCAAAAAATTTAAATTGTTCCAAGTATTTTTATGGTATAATTGTTAAAAGAAGATAAAAAAGGAGGTACAAAAATGAATTTTTCTAATCTCACAGTTGTAGAACACCCTTTAATTAAACATAAACTTACTATTATGAGAAACAAAGAAACCGGACCAAAAGAATTTAGAGAACTTTTAAAAGAAATTACACAATTACTAACTTATGAAGCTACAAGAAATCTACCTACAGTAAATATAAATATTGAAACTCCTATTCAACAAACAATCGGTGAGATGGTAGAAGACAAAAAGATAACTATAGTTCCTATTTTAAGAGCCGGTCTTGGTATGATGGATGGAATTTTAAGTCTTGTTCCAAATGCAAGTATAGGTTTTTTAGGAATTTATCGTGATCCCGAATCTTTAAAACCTATAGAATATTATTTAAAATTCCCACCATTTAGTGAAAATCACTATGTATTCATTGTTGATCCTATGTTAGCAACAGGCTTTTCAATTAGATACGCCATAAAAAAGGTTAAAGAATTTGGTGTTAAAAATATTATTGTTATGTCATTATTAGCGGCTCCAGAAGGCGTTAAAAATATTGAAAAAGATTATCCGGATGTTAAAATTTTTACTGCTGCTCTCGATGAAAAATTAAATGATCATGCTTATATTATTCCTGGTCTTGGTGATGCTGGAGATAGATTATTCAGAACAAAATAACCGATGCAATGCATCGGTTATTTTATTCTTCTATACCCAATAATGCGTTACAATAGCTTTCAGGATCAAAAAGCTGCAGATCATCTTCCTTCTCACCAACTCCAATCAGCTTAATTGGTATATTCAACTTTTTATTAATTGCAAAGGCTATTCCACCCTTTGCGGTACCATCTAACTTTGTGATTACTATTCCACTTAAATCAATTGCTTCTTTAAATACCTGTGCCTGTATTATACCATTTTGCCCTGTTGTTCCATCCAATACTAAAAGCGTTTCATGTGGTGCATCTGGAATCACTTTTTGAATTACTCTCTTTATTTTTTTCAATTCTTCCATTAAATTGCTTTTTGTATGCAACCTTCCTGCAGTATCAATTATAACTATATCTTTATTCTTTGATAACGCATGATTTAATGCATCATATGCAACTGCCGCAGCATCCGAACCATGAGAATGTGCAATTACATTTATATTCAGTCTTTTTCCCCATTCTTTTAATTGCTCAATTGCTGCTGCCCTGAATGTATCTCCTGCAGCAAATACTACATCATTACCATTTTCTTTAAAAATCTTCCCAAGTTTTGCTATGGTTGTTGTTTTACCAGTTCCATTTACTCCAACTACCAGAATAACATATGGTTTTTTTTCTGGAGATAAATTAATAGGCTCATTATCGAGATGTTCTACCATTATATTCCTTAATAAAATTAACGGATCTTCACTCTTTTCTTTTTTATACCTTTCCTTTAATTTCTCAACAATATCTTTTGTACTTTCAACACCAACATCTGATAAAATCATTATTTCTTCTAATTCTTCCAAAACTTCTTCATCTAATTTTCTACCGGAAAATAATGTTTTAATATTTCCAAAAAATTTTTCTCTTGTTTTTTTTAATCCCTGAGCTATCTTATTAAAAAATCCCATAATCAACCTCCTGATTATAATTTTATATCCAGAGTATATTTTATCATTAATTTTTCTCATTTCAAAACATATCATAAAAAATTAATACTTAATTATCGGGAACAATCTAATAAATAACTAAATTAGTGTGTCTAAAAAGTCAAATTCACTCAGGCAGCTCGATTGCTTATCCTTAAAATTATTCATTCTCAGCCGTCGCATCGATTTTTCATCCATGAAAAAGCTTCACTCAAAAAAAACATCCTGTTTTTTTGACGGCTTTCATTCATAATTTTAAGGGCAATCTTCGAGCCTTCGTTTCATTTGAGATTTTTTAGACATTCTAAATAACTAAATATTAATTTATTATATTTGGAATTTTTGCAATGAAATGGTAAAATATTTTTAGTATTATATGATAAGAATGAGGTGTATAAAATGGGAGATTTCTGGGAAGATTCTACTACCTGCCCTTTGTGTGGGAGAGCTTTTAATTTTACTAAAATTAAATATGATAGTATAAGAATTGAAAAATATGAAGATGATTTAAAACCTACATTTAAGGGGCCAAATCCTCTTAATTTTTCTATCTTAACCTGTCCAAAGTGCGGATTTACATATTTTTCTGAAGATTCTGATGTTTTAAGAAAAACTTCTAAAGAGACAAAAAAAGAACTAAAAAACTATTTAAAAAGAACTCGAGACAAACTTGGAAAAATCAACAATTCAAAAGATAAGTCGATTGATTTCTTGAAAAAACAATATGCTCTTGCAGGAATTGTTTATCGCATTTTAAATCGTCCAGGAAATGTTGCAAAAAGTCTTATCAGACTTGCATGGATTTTCAGGGATGAAAACAAAACCATGGAAGAATTAAAATTATTAATTTCTGCAGTAAATATTCTTGAAGAGAATTTTAAAGACCTAAATTCTGACGAAGAACTTATATTATATTATTTTTTTAAAGGTTATACAAATTTGCGTATAGGGAAAAAAAAGGAAGCCAAAGAATTTTTCAATAAACTTATTGGAAGATATAAAAAATCAAGAAATCCTTATGTAAAAAAAGCTGAATTTTTGAAAGGTGATATATGATGAAAAGATATATATTTATTTTGATAATTGTAATTTTGCTTTTTAATTCATGTTCCTTATTTCAACAGACAAAAAACAACACAGAAGATAGATTAAATAATATTGAAAATGAAATATCACTTTTAAAACTCTCTATAAATAACTATGAGAATTCTTTAAAACAAATAAACGAAAATATTATCGTTTTTAATGAAAAAGTAAATAGTCTCTCTGATACTATTATTGTATTGAAAAAAGATATAAATAGTATATATTCTACAATTGATGCTTCCAATACAAATATACAAAAAATTTTGAAAAAATATGATTCCGAATTAAATACCCTCCATAATTCACTGAAAAATTTAAAAACAGATGTTTCAAATTTAGCAAATAGAAAAGACGAAACATATTATAATGAAATTATAACGGCTTTAGATAATAGACTTCAAGAAATTTCGAATAAATTAAACGACTTAAATAAAAATACAATAAAAAAGGATGAATTCGATACTTTAACCAAAAAATATATAACTAAAGATTCAACTATATTTGAAAATAATAAAATATATGTGGATTCAAAATTCGATTTGTTGAATAAACAATTTAAAGATACAATAAAATCTTTAAACAAAGATATAACTACTCTAAATTCAAGCATAACAAATATTAATATTTCCATGTATAGCAAATATAGCGAACTATTAAACTATATAAATTATAATAAAAATAATTTTTCATCTATAGAAAAAAATATTAATAATTTAGATAAGCGTCTTACTTATTTAGAAAAAATTAGTAAACGTTTAGATAACAATTTGACCGATTTAGAGAAAAACATTTATAATATTACACTTAGTTCCACAGAAATAAAAAATTCTATTGATATTTCAGTAAAAGAACACATTGATAACCTATTAAAAACTGTAAATTCACTGGATAAAATATGGCAAATAAATTTTGAAACACTTGAAAAAGATTTAGATTCCCTAAAAAACGATTACTCAACATTTAAAAATAAAACCGTTAATTTAATAAATGAAGAAAACTTAAAAAAATATGTTTATTCTTCTGTTGAAGCCGAAACTCAAAGAGAAGTTGCCAAATTATTTTATAAAACTAAAAGTGAAGAATTACTTAAAATAAAAAATCTGGAAGAAAAATTTGCAGTTTTAGATAACACCATTGAAGATTTACAAAATTCATTTGAATTATTATCTTCAAGACCTTTAAATACTTTTGATGAAAAGTTTAAAACAAAATTAGATGAATTAGAACGCGAATTGACAAATGCTTTGATTTCCTTTTCTAATGCTGAAATAAAAGAACTTTTTGGAAGTAATGATCAGATAATTTATAAAATAAAATCCGGCGATACATTAAGCCAAATTGCTTTAGCATTTGGATTGGGATATAACGGTGTTGATTTAATAAAAGTAGTTAATAATATTGATGATCCAAGAACTATTAGAGTTGGACAAAAAATTATTATTCCTGTAAAAAATATAGAGAAATTTTTGACCTGGCCATTAAGTTATACTTTACCTTCAAATTATGAACGTATTGTTATAAGATTTGGTGATCGAATATCTACTGGAGTATCTATAGGCCTTGGAATACTGCCGTTAAAAAATGAATATATTAAACCAGCCTTACCTGGAAAAATAGTAGATGCTGGAAAAATGAAGAATAATTCATATTATATTAAAATAGATCATGGTAATGGAGTTCTAACTGTTTATTCAAACCTCCTTTCCATAAAAGTTAAAAATGGACAATGGGTTGATAATAGTACAATAATAGGAACAGTAAAAAAAGATAAATTATTTAATTTTGAAATATGGAAAAATGGTGAGCCTAAAGATCCTATGAGATTATTTTTTAAATATATTGGTGATTTCAAAGCTACATTTTATACAGAATGGGATGATAAAATCATATACTACCCGGCATTTAGATTAACAAAATCACAAAAGGTCCCAAGGCCCTGGGTAACTGTAGCAGCTGATCCAGATTTTTTACCCTTAGGTACTGTTATATATATTCCAGAATTCAGAAATTCACCTAATTATGGTTTTTTTGAAATTGAAGATATAGGTTCAAAAATAATTGGAAATAAATTGGACATATATGTTAATGACGTCAGATTTGCTCAAAATACAAAAAATGTAAATGTATATGTCGTTGGTAAAAAAAGCAGGAGGTAAAAATTATGGGATTAACAGTTAAAAGTAGTTATGCTTTAAGAGCTTTATATGAATTAGCTATATTTCATAAAAACGGCATAAAAAGAGTTTCTATAAACGAATTATCTTCTAAACAAAAAATACCAAAAGATTTTTTGGAGAAAATCTTCAGTGAATTAAGAGA
This sequence comes from Marinitoga sp. 1155, assembly GCF_001021175.1. NCBI lineage: Bacteria > Thermotogati > Thermotogota > Thermotogae > Petrotogales > Petrotogaceae > Marinitoga > Marinitoga sp. 1155. The sequence goes on from NZ_AZAX01000012.1 coordinate 93,284, forward strand.
ATATGGCATTGTTGATTCCGTAAGAGGTCGATACGGTGGCTACGCTTTAAGTAAAGAACCTCAAGATTTAAAATTAAGTGAAGTAATTTATATACTCGACAAACCTTTCCAGTCATATGAATGTGTTGTAACAGGAAAATGTGAAACTCTTGGTTCTGAGTGTGCTGTAGGATACATATGGAAAAAAATCAATACTATTTTAATGCAAGAACTTTCTAAAATAACTCTTGCTGATTTAGTAGTTTTAGGTGAAAAATTTGAATTAATGGGAGGAAACACTGTTGAAGAAAAAATTAATAATGTTGATGAGCGGGGGAGTTGATAGCTCCGTTGCGGCTTTTTTAGCAAAACAAAATGGATATGATATTATAGGTATTCATTTCAAAACAATGCCTGATGATATATTTATCAAAATTCCTGAAAAGAAAAAGATTTGCTGTAGTCCTTCTGATACATATGACGCAATGAGAATAGCTGATAAACTTGGCTTTGAATTAAAAATTATTAAAATCTATGAAAAATTCAGAGAAAAAATTATCGATTATTTTATAAATGATTATAAAAATGGGGTTACTCCAAATCCATGTATGTTATGTAATAAATATTTTAAGTTTGGTCTTGCTATTGATTTATTAAAAGAATACAATGCAGATTATGTTGCTTCCGGACATTATGCAATAAGAGAGTTTTCAGAAAAATACAATACACATGTAATTAAAAAAGGCGTTGATAAATCAAAGGATCAATCATATTTTCTTGCATATATTGATAAAAAAGCAATTCCGAAAATCCTTTTCCCTAATGGTTATTATACCAAAGACGAAATAAGAAAAATTGCAAAGCAGTTGGATATAAATATAGCTAAAAAGGTTGATAGTCAAGAGTTGTGTTTTATACCAGATAATGATTATAGAAGATTTTTAAAAGAAAATAAAGTTATTATTTCAAAAGGCGAAGTACTGGATTTAGATGGAAATGTTATAGGCGAACATAGCGGATATACTAATTACACTATTGGGCAAAGAACAGGAATTAAATATTTCAAAAATCCAAATATGAAAATGCATGTTTATAAGATAATACCTGAAACTAATCAAATCGTTGTTGCTCCTACTGAGAAAGTTTATTTTAAAGGATTAATTGCAGAAGATTTTAATTTCATTGTAGATTTTGAAAAAATTGAGGCAAAATGCAGAATTAGAAAGAGAAATGAAGAAAAGGATGCCTACATAAAAAAAATAGATTCTGATAAAATAGAAGTAATTTTTAAAGAACCTATTTTTGCAGTTACTCCAGGCCAATTTGCCGTTGTTTATGATAATGATGGAGTTATATTAGGGTCTGGAAAAATTAAAACATACTTATAATACTCACGGAGGTTTGAGATGACAAGAGCTATATATCCTGGTAGTTTTGACCCTATAACCTTTGGTCATTTAAATATAATTAACCGTGCTTCTAAAATATTTGATGAATTATATGTTGTAGTTTTGCATAATGTTAATAAAAGATATTTTTTTACAAAAGAAGAAAGAATTAAAATCACAAAAGATTCGTTAAAAGATTTCCCAAATATACATGTTGAAAGTTATGAAGGGCTACTGGTAGATTATGCAGAAGAAAAAAAAATAAATGTTGTTATAAGAGGGTTAAGAGCTGTTTCGGATTTTGAATACGAACTTCAACTTGCCAATGCAAATAGGTCATTAAATAAAAATGTGGAAATCTTATTTCTGATGACAGATACAGAATTTTCTTTTATTTCTTCCACAATAGTAAAAGAGGTAGCGAAGTTTGGCGGAAATATATCCCAATGGGTTCCAGAAAATGTGGAGAAAGCGATAATTAAAAAAATTAGTAATAACACTGTTTAGAAAAAGAAAAGTAATTATGTTAAAATATTTGTGAATTTAAAGAAATTATTAGGAGGGAATTGAAATGGCTATAACTGCTGCAGATGTTAAAAAGTTAAGAGATGCTACCGGTGCTGGAATGATGGATTGTAAAAAAGCTTTAGTAGAAGCTGAAGGTGATTTCGACAAAGCGGTTGAAATTTTAAGAATAAAGGGAGCTGCTAAAGCTGCTAAAAAAGCAAGCAGAAGTACTGGTGAAGGTATTATTTATTCATATATTCACCATAATGAAAAAATTGGTGTTTTATTAGAATTAAATTGTGAAACAGATTTTGTTGCAAGAACTGAAGAATTCCATGAATTGGCAAAACAAATTTCTTTACAAATAGCTTCAATGAGACCAAAATGGATAAAGAGGGAAGATGTTCCTGAAGAAGTTATTGCTAAAGAAAGAGAAATCTATAAAGAAGAAATGAAAGAATCTGGAAAACCAGAACATATTATCGAAAAAATAGTTGAAAATAAAGTTAACAAATTTTATGAAGATAACTGTTTATTAGAACAGGAATTTGTGTTTGCAGAAGAAAAAGGTCAAAAAATTAAGGATCTTATTACAAACGCAATTGCTAAAATAGGAGAAAATATTCAGGTTTCAAGATTTTCAAGATTTGAAATAGGTGAATAGGGTGGTCTTTGTCCACCCTTTTTTTTAAGGAAAAGGGGGAGAGTTTATGTATAAACGAATACTATTAAAGCTCAGCGGAGAAGTTCTTTCTGGAGAAGATAAAAAAGGTTTTGATGAAAAATCTCTTGAATATCTTTCCAATGAAATAAAAGAAGTTGTAAAAAATGGAATTAAGCTTGGCATGGTTATTGGCGCCGGTAATTTATTCAGAGGACGCGAATTACAGGATGTTACAAATAGCATTGGGGATCACATAGGAATGCTTGGGACTGTAATTAACGCTCTTTACTTAAAGGATTACTTTGAGAAAAAAGGCATTAAAACAGTTGTTGTATCTCAAATTGTTAACCTACCCTCTGTAAGAATTATACATTATGATGATATAGAATTATATTTTAATGCTGGATATGTCGTTATTTTTGCTGGTGGAACGTCGAATCCTTTCTTTACTACAGATACTGCAGCTGCCTTACGCGCTGTTGAAATGAAAGCAGATGTTTTAATTAAAGCAACAAAAGTAGATGGAATATATAATAAAGATCCAAAAAAATTTGAAGATGCTAAAAAATATGATAAAATATCATATGATGAAGCAATAAATTTAGGTTTGAAAATTATGGATACAGAAGCTTTTTCAATATGTAAAAGATATAAAATGCCTATTATTGTTTTAAATTTCTTTAAAAAAGGAAATTTAATGAATTCCTTATTCGATTCAAAAATAGGAACTTTTGTTAAACCTTAGGGAGGTGGAATTTTATGTGGTATGATGAAATTGTAGCTGTAAATGCAAGAGAAGTTTTAGATTCAAGGGGCAATCCAACAGTTGAAGCTGTTGTTGAATTAGTTAGTGGCGCAACAGGTAAGGCTATTGTTCCATCTGGAGCATCAACAGGAAAATTTGAAGCTTTAGAATTAAGAGATGGCGATAAATCAAGATTTAAAGGTAAAGGTGTATTAACTGCTGTCAAAAATATAAATGAAATTATCGCAAAAGAATTAGTAGGTCTTAATGTTTTTGATCAGCCACTTATTGATAAAGTTATGTTAGAACTCGATGGCACAGAAAACAAATCAAAATTAGGCGCAAATGCTATTTTGGCAGTTTCTATGGCTGTTGCAAGAGCTGCAGCAGATTCCTTAGGATTACCTTTATATAAATATTTAGGCGGACCAAACGCAAAGGTTTTACCTGTACCTTTAATGAATATTATAAATGGCGGTGAACACGCTGATAATAATTTAGACATTCAGGAATTTATGATTGTTCCTGCAGGATTTGATAAATTTTCTGATGCATTACGAGCAGGCGCTGAAGTATTTCATTCATTAAAATCATTATTAAAAAAGGAAGGTCATGTTACAGCAGTTGGTGATGAAGGTGGTTTTGCACCAAATCTTAATTCAAATGAAGAGGCTATCCAATTTATTATAAAAGCTATCGAAGATGCTGGATATAAAGCAGGTGAACATGTATTTATCGCTTTAGATTGTGCTGCTTCAGAATATTATGACGAAGAAAAGAAGGTATATAATATTGATGGAAAAGAATTAACAGCGGAAGAAGCTATGGAATATTATGAAATGTTAGTTGATAAATATCCAATTGTTTCTATTGAAGATCCATTTGACCAGGAAGATTGGGAAGCTTATAAGAAATTCACCGAAAAAGTTGGTAACAAGGTACAAATAGTTGGTGACGATTTATACGTAACAAATGTAAAAAGATTACAAAAGGGTATCGACATGAAAGCTTCAAACTCTATTTTAATCAAATTAAATCAAATAGGATCGGTTACAGAAACATTGGATACTATGGAATTAGCCATGAAATCAAACATGACAAATGTCGTTTCTCATAGATCAGGCGAAAGTGAAGATACGTTTATTGCAGATTTAACAGTTGCTATGAATGCTGGATTCATCAAAACAGGTTCATTATCAAGAAGTGAAAGAATTGCAAAATATAATCAATTATTAAGAATAGAAGAAGAACTTGGTGAAATTGCAGAATTTAGAGGATTAAAAGCTTTCTATTCAATAAAAAAATAAATAAAAGTTAAAAGGCGCTAAAGCGCCTTTTAACTTTACCAGTATGAACTTTCCACATTTTCCCATTTCATATCTAATATCTTTTCTATTTCTTTCAATAGTTTCTTTCTTTTACTACTATATTTGGGTATTTGAAAGTTTATAAATTTAACATGTTTATTTTCAAACTCACTTAATACCTCAATATATTCAATAATTTCCTGATTTAAATTATATCGAAACGTATTTAAAAAAATTAAATTATTTTTGTATTTAAAAACATTGCTCTTATATATATCTATATTTTTTAATGAAATCGTACTTTCGGTAAACTTGGCTATTAAAACATTCTTAAACTTTTTCTCAAAAAACATTTTTTTAAATTCATCTATATCTCTAATATCATTTATTTTTATGTATAAGTTGTTTAGCATATATTTTACACCATTAAAAAAAAGGTCTTTTTCCAAATCGCTAAATTTTTCCTCTTTTATAAGTAAAAAACCATCAAAGTCCAAAATTCTTTTTCCAAATGAATATATATAAAATTCTTTTGTTGTCTTTAATATTTCTAAATATTCTTTTGTTATATTGTAATTTTCAGAAACATATATATTATATGAAAAATAATCTATTTCATTAATTCTTTTTTTGTAAAAAGATATATAAATAATATCTTCATAAACTCTTATTGCATCGATTATATTATTTTCTATATCTTCAAATGTTTCTACATCACGAAAAATAACTTTATTTATGTGTTTCAGTTTTTTTATACTTGTTTTTATTAAGTTCTTATCCTCTATTCCAAGATTATAAGAAATCCTGAATAATTCTTTAGAAATATTATTTTCATGCTTAAAATATCTTCTCATCCAGAAGATTAATATTCCGGAAAAAAAGAATGTTATCATAGAAAAAAATACTATTGAAAATTTCGATAGATTCTTACTTTCAAAAATAGAAAGAACATAAACACTATCTCCAAAATCTGTTTTATTTATTGTATATAATTTTCCATTAAAATAAAATTTTTTTATCTTTTCTTTAGATAAAAAAATTTTAGAATATATAAAATAAGGCAAAGATACTTTAGGCCAGATTAATTTCGTCCTATTATCCACTATATAAAATTTAATATCATCTGTTGAAAAACTTTTTAAATGATTAAATTTTACCTTTATTTCAAAAGAAATATAAGCTATTGGTATCTGATCAATATCAAAAATAAATGTAGTCAAATAAAAATAATTTTCATTATTAAATGAAAAAACAGGAGAACTTTTTATTAAATTCGTGCTGTTTTCTAATTCTTTCAAATTATTTTCAAATATCGTATAATTTAAAAAATTAATTTTTTTCGGATATATAATATTTCCACTAAAATCACTTATAATTATTTTTCCATTGAACAACACAACATCTTTTTTTTCATTAATATATTCATCTAATCTATTATATGTATTATTAAAAATTATGTTATTTGATACGTGATTCCCGGAAGAAAATATAATAAGTGATTTTACATATGAATTAATTCTAATATCGTTGCTAAAAATTTGAGAAAAATTAATATATCTCGCATTATAGTCATTAATTATATTAACAACAGAAACAGAAGAACGGTCTACTATTTCTTCAACCGTTCTTTCAACATACATCATATTTACAATAATCAAAATTAAATATAATAATATAAATATAACTAAACTAAAAACAAAAAAATCTTTAAAAACTTCATGTTTTTTCATTTCATCACCAATTAATTATTTGATAATGCCACCACAAATTTTACAGTTTCTTCAACATCTGCTATTGAAACCATTTCATGAGGCGTATGTATATATCTTGTAGGTATTGATATTGTTCCTGAAGGTATTCCTGACTTTGTCGTCTGATATCCTCCCGCATTAGTTCCGCCAAATAATAAAACTTCCATCTGATATTTTATATTATTTTTTTCAGCTACTTCTTTTAATGTATCTACAACAAATTTATCACTTACAGTATATCCATCTTTTATCTTTATACACGGGCCCTCATTTAATTTCATAGACATCCTTTTAAAAGCCTTTGGAGTATCTGCAGAAGCCGTAACATCAAGCGCTATTGCCATATCTATGTCATAATTATAACCAGCTACCGATGCACCTATTAATCCTACTTCTTCCTGAACAGTAAAAGCGAAAATGATTGTATTTTTAGGCGTGTCTATTATCTTTATTGCCTCAATCATAATAGCACAACCTATTCTATCATCGAGTGCTTTTGAGATAACTTTATCTCCTAAATCATTAAATTGTGCATAGTAGGTTCCAAATGTCCCTATAGGTGCTATCTTTTCTGCTTCTTCTTTTGAAGAAACTCCTATATCAACAAATAATACATCAAAACTTAAATTATTCATGTTTTTAGAATATTCTTCCATGGTTTCGCCTTCAAACCCAATTACACCAATATGCCCATTAAATTGAACCTTAGCCCCTATTAAAATCTTTGGGTTAACACCACCAACAGGCTCTACTCTTAAAAAGCCACTATCTGTGATATGTGTAACTACAAGTCCTATTTCATCCATGTGTGCATCAAACAATATCGTCTTTTCTCCTGAACCCTTTTTTATAGCAATTAAATTCCCAAGCTTATCCACTTTATATTCATCAACATATTCCTTTATTTCGTCTATAATAATTTCTCTAATTTTCTTTTCTCTACCACTTGGAGAATTGATTTCTGTTAATTTTTTTATTAAATCTTTCATTATTTTAATATCCTCCCTTCAAGAACTAATAATTCTAATAATTTATATCCGTTGATATAATCATTAATGTCTATAATTGTATTAGGTGAATGAATATAACGTGATGGTACTGCCAATATTCCAGATGGAATACCATCTAATGTTGTTGCAAGCCTTCTGGCATCTGTTCCTCCTGCAGTTCTCATTTTAAACTGCAATTTTATGTTATTTTCCTTTGCCACTGATATAATTTTATCAAAAATTTCTTTTGATAATACCACACCCGAATGCATAAAAAACGTAGCAGGTCCATTACCAAGATGTGTTGCCCATTTATCTTTATCCAATAAAGGATAATCTCCTGCTGTAGTTCCCTCTAAAACCAGAGCTACATTAGGTTTAATATAATTCGCAGCTACACCACTTCCACGCAATCCAACCTCTTCCTGTACAACAAAAGCAAAATAAGTATCATATTCTGGCTTATATCCTTCATAAATTTTATCTATTAAATTCATCATCCACGAACAACCTGCTCTGTCATCGAAAGCTTTTGAAACTGCTCTATCACCACTCATATAAAATTTTATATCAAATGTTACCATATCTCCCAATTTTATTTTTTTCTTTAATTCTGTTTTTTCATAACCTGTATAAACTTTAAAAGATGTATAATCCGGTTTTGACTTTCTTTCATTAGCATTTAATAAGTGTATGGGTTTAATTTGTATTATAGATAAAATTTCTCCTTTAACTTTAAGCCTTTGAGCAAAAACCACACGAGGATCAACTCCACCTACTGGAGAAATATGAAAGGTTCCATCATCATTTACTTTAGTCACCATAAACCCTACTTCATCCATATGTGCAAGCAACATGACCTTTTTTGATGAATCTTTCCCTTTTATTTTTGCTATTAAATTTCCCATAACATCTACATGATATTCATCCACTTTATTTTTTATTTTTTCAAGAATATATTCTCTAACCTTTTCTTCTTTACCAGAAATTCCAGGTAACTCTGTAAGTTCTGGCAAATATTTTAAAAGCTCATTCATCATTTTCACCTTCTTTGTTATAATCTACAATAAATTGCGCTATTAATCTTGCTGCATTGTCTACATCAGAAGGATCAACAACTTCTACAGAAGAATGCATATTTAAAATTGGTATAGATATACCTATTGTTTTAATACCTTCTCTAACTATCTGAACAATGTCTGCTTCAGTTCCGCTTCTTATAGGTAATGGCTCAATTTGATGCTTTATATTATATTCTTCTGCTATTTTTATTATTTTTTCTGTTACTTCATTATTCATAGTGGGTCCTATCGCTATTGCCGGCCCTTTTCCCATTTCTATTTTTTCAAAATGTGGTGGTGTATCACTCCCAAAAGTGACATCTACAATTATTCCGATTTCTGGATTTACCTCATAACTAGTTCTTTTTGCACCTTTTAATCCTATTTCTTCACCCTGGTTAAATAAAAAATAAATGCTTTTATCTTCAATTTTATATTTCTCTAAATATTCGAGAGTTTTTAATAAAACAGCACATCCCGCTCTATCATCAAGAGCTTTACCTGTTATTTTATTATTCAATTCTTCTGATTTTACATCTACAACGCCAATATCACCAACTTCAATATCTTCTGTTCCACCATCAATAGAAAAATCTACATATAGGTTATCGAAATCTGGTGCAGTATTTCTATGTTCCTGCTTTTGAAGATGTGGTGCGAGCATTCCTACAATTCCTAATTTAAATCCCTGTTTCGTTTTAAACTTAACCCTTTTTGAAATCAATGTTCTTGGATCAACTCCGCCTATAGTATGAACCATTGCAAATTGTTCATCAATTATTTTTGAAACAACTAACCCTATTTCATCCATATGAGCAAACAGTCCTATTTTATTACTTCCATTTCCATATTTTATTCCTAAAGATCCTTTTCCTGCATCAAAAATCTCTATATTATTTGAAATTTTAATCACCAGATCTTTAATTGTCTCTTTCACTTCATTTTCATACATTGAAACACCTATAGCATCGCTTAATTTTTTCAGAATTTCTGTTGTTTTCATCTTATAACCTCCATCATAATTCTATAGGTTCAACATTTATCTGATCATTATCATAATGTATTGATACTGGCCCTTTTGGCCATGCGTAATTATTTAAGACTATTCCGCATATTTCCACAAGAGGTGATTCCATTTCTGCTGCTACTATAAATGTATTTTTATGCTGCGTCATTCCAACTCTAACTGTACCCTTTATTTTACCAAATACTATCACACTCCCTCCAGCTCTTATTTCTGAACCCTGATTCACATTACCAAAAATAATTATATCTCCTGGATTATCAAGTATCTGACCAGAGCGCACATGTTTCTTATATATATTAGTACCACTTAATCTAAATTCTTTCTTCTTTTTTTTGATTTCTGGAAGATCTTCAAAATATGCTCCTGATAAATATAATTTTTTCTCCTTTGCCAGCTTTCCTATTTTGGGTACAATTGAATACATTTCTGGATTTTTTATCAAAACATAGAACCCATCACCTTCTGAAAAAAAGTTATTCAGCTTATCTAAATTTTCAGAAAGTTTTTCCAAAAGTTGCTTTTGTGTAACGTTTTTCTCAAGAAAAAAAATGATGTCTCCATCAATAAATTTAGGATATACAATATCTTTTTCCGAAGCCATACAAAAAACCTCCTGTAATTTTCAATTAATATCTATATAATATAATAGCATATAATTATCGTTAATACCAATTTATTATTCTTATCATATCTAAGATAATCCTTAATTATCAGCTGAAATTATCTTTTATTGCAGATTTTTTCATTAGCAAAAAAGAAAAAAATATTGTAAAATATAATCGTGTCGTGAAATATTTAACCCAAAAAAATCCAGAAATCTGCGGAGGTGCTTTATGTATCAGGATAAAAAATTAATTGAAATTTCAGAGAAGAAGAAAAAATGGGAAGAAACAACCTTAAAAAAGACACTCGAAAGATTTCCAGAAAGAAAAAAACATTTTAAAACTACTTATAATGAAGAGGTAAAGCGTTTATACACACCTGAAGACATTAAAAATATTGATTATTTAGAAGACATAGGATTTCCAGGGGAATATCCTTTTACTCGTGGCGTTCAACCTACAATGTATAGAGGAAGATTCTGGACAATGAGGCAATATGCTGGTTTTGCTTCTGCTGAAGAATCCAATAAACGATATAAATATTTATTAGAACAGGGACAAACAGGTCTTTCAGTTGCTTTTGATTTACCTACTCAAATTGGATATGATTCAGACCATTCAATGTCAGAAGGTGAAGTAGGAAAAGTAGGCGTTGCTATAGACTCTTTAAAAGATATGGAAATACTTTTTGATGGCATACCTCTTGATAAAGTAAGTGTTTCTATGACTATTAATTCTACAGCTTCAATATTGCTCTCAATGTTAATAGCTGTTGCTGAAAAACAAGGAGTAGAACAAGAAAAGTTGAGAGGAACTATACAAAACGATATATTAAAAGAATATATAGCAAGAGGCACATATGTATTTCCTCCAGAACCTTCAATGAAAGTAATTGTAGATATATTTGAATACGGTTCCAAAAATCTCCCTAAATTTAATTTAATAAGTATAAGCGGATATCATATAAGAGAAGCTGGTGCAAATGCCGTTCAAGAAGTCGCATTTACATTAGCTGACGGATTGGCATATGTTGAAGCTGCTGTTAAAGCAGGATTAGATCCAAATATATTTGGAAAAAATTTATCCTTTTTCTTCAATGCCCATAACAATTTTATTGAAGAAATTGCAAAATTCAGAGCTGCAAGAAAATTATGGGCTAAGCTAATGAAAAATAAATTTAATGTCACAAACCCTGCTGCATTAAGATTAAAATTTCATACTCAAACTGCAGGTTCCACATTAACTGCTCAACAACCTTTAAACAATATAATAAGAGTTACATTACAGGCTTTAGCTGCTGTTTTAGGCGGAACTCAATCACTACATACAAATTCTTATGACGAAGCTCTTGGATTGCCTACAGAATTATCTGCTACAATTGCTTTAAGAACACAACAAATAATAGCATATGAATCAGGTGTTACTGAAACAATAGATCCTTTTGCTGGATCATATGTTATAGAATCTTTAACAAAAGACATTGAGGAAAAAGCTATGAAATATATAGAAAAAATTGAAGAAATGGGAGGAATGGTAAGGGCAATTGAAAATGGGTATGTTCAAAAAGAGATATTAAATTCCGCTTATGAAACACAACTATCTATAGAAAATTCCGAACAGATTATTGTAGGCTTAAATAAATTTACAGTAGAAGAAGAACATAACGGAACCATTTTAAAAGTGGATCCTATCGTTGAAGAAAAACAAAAAGAAAAATTAAAAAGTCTAAGAAAAGAAAGAAATAACGACGAAGTAAAGAAAAATCTGTTAAAATTGGAAAATGCTGCAAAAAACAATGAAAATATTATGCCGTATATTTTAGACGCAGTGAAATCATATGCTACATTGGGTGAAATCACAAATGTTTTAAGAGACGTTTTTGGCGAATACCACGAAGCTGTAATATTATAACAAGGGAGGATTAATAATGAATAAAATAAGGGTATTGGTAGGAAAACCCGGTTTAGATGGTCATGATAGAGGAGCTAAGGTCGTTGCAAGAGCATTAAGAGACGCTGGAATGGAAGTTATATATACAGGAATAAGACAAACTCCAGAAGATATTGTAAATACAGCTTTAGAAGAAGATGTAAATATTATAGGATTATCAATATTATCAGGAGCACATATGAAATTATGCGAAAAAGTATTGAAATTATTAAAAGAAAAAGATGCAGATATTCCCGTATTTTTAGGTGGAATTATACCAGAAGATGACATACCAACTTTAAAAGAAATGGGGATTGTAGAAGTCTTTGGCCCTGGAACTCCACTTGAAACAATAATCAGCAAGGTGAAAGAAATTGTATATTCAAAAAAAGCTTGAAAATATAATAGAAAAGTTCAAAAATGGTGAAAAATATGCTTTAGCACAGGTAATATCCCTTGTAGAAAACAATATAAATTATGCCTGGGATATAATAAAACAACTTCCAAACCCAGAAAAAGATACACAAATAATAGGAATAACCGGAAGTCCTGGTGCTGGAAAAAGTACATTTTTATCAAAAGCTGTTAATGAATGGAGCAAAAATAATTTAAAAATAGGTATTATAGCTGTTGACCCATCAAGCCCATTTTCCGGTGGCGCTTTTCTTGGAGATAGAATACGTATGAGAAATTTGTCCGGTAAAAACAATGTTTACATAAGAAGTATAGCTTCTCGAGGCAGCGTTGGTGGTTTATGCGATTCAATATATGATATTGTAGATGTTATGAAATCGTTTGGATTTGATAAAATAATTATAGAAACTGTTGGTGCAGGACAATCTGAAATAGAAGTAATATTTGTTGCAGATACTGTGCTCCTTGTTTTATCTCCAAATACCGGTGATGAAATACAGATGTTTAAAGCTGGAATAATGGAAATAGCTGATGCCTATATAATAAACAAAATGGATTTACCAGAAGCTGATAAATTTATTTTACAATTGAAAAACACATTATCTCTGGAAAATGAATATAAATCAAAAATCATATTACCTGTTAGCGCTATACAAAACAAAGGTATTATAGAAAGCATAAATTGGATTGATACACATTTTAATGAATTAAAAAATTCAGGCGAATATGAATATAGAAAAAAAAGAAGAATAAAAAGAAGAGTTAGAAGCTCTATTATGAGAAATATAGATAATATAATAGATGACTCAAATATAGAATTTGAAAATGTAAAAGATTACAAAGAAAAAATAATGAAATATATATGTGAGGAGGAAAAAAATGAAAAAGATTGATCATATTGGAATTGCAGTAAAATCCATTGATAAAGCTTTAAATTTATATAAAAATTTATTAAATTTAGAAATAACAGGAGAAGAAATTCTTGAAAATAGAGGATTAAAGGTCGTTTTTATAAAAGCTGGTGATACAAGAATAGAATTATTAGAGCCTTTGCATGAAAATTCTGAAATTTCTGGATTTTTAAATAAAAAAGGCGAAGGAATACATCATATAGCATACGAAGTGGAAAATGCCAGTGAAATGATAAAGAAATCAAAAGAATTGGGAATAAAACCTTTAAGTGACGAACCAAAAGATGGTGCTCATAACACAAAAGTTGTTTTTTTACATCCAAAAACAACAAATGGCGTATTAGTTGAATTAGTTGAACATAAATAGTATAATAAATATAATACTCTTGAAGGGAGTGTAATAAATGGATGAGAAGTTTCAAGAAATATACGAAGAATTCTTAAAAAGAAAAGAAAAGTTATATGAAGGTGGCGGAGAAACAAAAATAGAAAAACAACACAAACTCGGCAAGTTAACTGCAAGGGAAAGAATCGAATTATTGGTGGATAAAGGGTCATTTGTTGAAACGGATTTATTTGTAAAACACAGAAGCACAAACTTTGGTCTTGACAAAAAAATATTTCCATATGATGGAGTAATAACAGGCATCGGAACAATTAATGGTCAGAAAATTGCAATATATTCTCAGGATTTTACCGTTCAAGGTGGTTCTCTTGGAGAGATGCATGCAAAAAAAATTATGAAAATTCAGGATATGGCTATGAAATATGGAATTCCAATTATTGGAATTAATGATTCTGGAGGTGCAAGAATACAGGAAGGCGTCGACTCACTATACGGATATGGTGGAATATTTTATAGAAACACCTTAGCATCTGGAGTTATTCCACAAATCACAATAATTGCAGGACCTTGTGCTGGTGGTGCTGTATATTCTCCAGCAATCACCGATTTTATTATAATGGTCGACAATACATCGCAAATGTTCATAACTGGACCTCAGGTAATAAAAGCTGTTACAGGTGAAAATGTTGATAAAAACCAACTTGGCGGCGCTATGGCTCATAATGCAAAAAGCGGTGTTGCTCATTTTATTGCAGAATCAGATGAGGATGCTATGAATATAGCCAAAAAACTCTTATCATACATTCCTTCTAACAATTTAGAGACTCCAGAAGATTTTGATTTTGATAATAATTTTGATTTACCTGAAAAGATTTATGAAATAGTATCTCCAAATCCAAAAAAAGGATATGATATTAGAGATATTTTAAATCTGGTGTTAGATAAAAATTCTTTCTTTGAAGTGCATAAATACTATGCCACAAATATAGTTGTGGGATTTGGTAGATTAGGAGGAAAAAGTGTTGGAATAATTGCTAACCAACCAAAGGTATTAGCTGGAGCTTTAGACATAAATTCTTCAGATAAAGCTGCAAGATTTATAAGATTCTGTGATGCGTTTAATATTCCTATTATTACATTTGTGGATACTCCGGGATTCTTACCAGGTGTTGGTCAGGAACATGGAGGAATAATCAGACATGGAGCTAAATTATTATATTCATATAGTGAAGCAACTGTACCAAAATTGACCGTGATTTTAAGAAAAGCTTACGGAGGCGCTTATATAGCCATGGCATCTCAACATATAGGATCTGATTTTGTATTTGCATGGCCGACTGCAGAAATTGCTGTTATGGGATCAGAAGGAGCAGCGAATATTATATTCAGAAAAGATATACAAAATTCGGAAAATCCAGAAAAAACAAGAATGGAAAAAATTGAAGAATATAAAAAAGAATTTGCAAATCCTTATGTTGCAGCTGGAAGAGGTTATATAGAAGATGTTATAGATCCAAAAGAAACCAGAAAAGTTTTAATTCAAACATTATATATATCTGAATCAAAAGCTGAACCAAGACCAAATAAAAAACATGGAAATATTCCATTATAAATGGTGGTGTTATTATGAATAATGTTTTGTCAATTACTCTTGTTGGAATAGTTATAGTTTTTCTTGTATTGTTTATATTAAGTATGTTTTTTATATTTTTCAAATTTTTATCTCCATCAAATGAAAGAAAAGTAAAAAAGGAAATAAACATGCCTCATACAAACCCAAAACCTGTTGAAGATAAAAATATTATCAACATTAATGATGATGAAGAAATAGTTGCTGCTATAATGGGAGCAATATCGATGATTATGGAAAACAAAAAATTTAAGATAAAAAGCATTCAAGAAACTACATTATCACAAAGAAAAAATAAAAGCATGTGGGGAGTATTACCATCTGCTATTACCTGGAGAGCAAAAAGATTAGGAGGGAGAAAATGATAAGAAAGTTTAATGTTAAGGTAAATGGAAAAAATTATGCAGTGGAAGTAGAAGAATTAGAAAATAACAGTACCGCATCTCAACCTGCACCACAACCTGTTGCTCAGCCACCTGTACAATCTGCACCAATATCAAGGCCAGCACCAGAGCCTACACCTGTTATGCAAAAACAAAAACATACATCTGTATCTGACGGAAAAAATGTTGTAAAAGCTCCATTACCTGGTGTTGTTGTAGATATAAATATCGCTGAAGGTAATAGAGTATCAAAAGGGCAAAAATTATTGGTAATAGAAGCTATGAAAATGGAAAACGAAATATTAAGTGATTATGATGGCGTTGTTGAAAAAATACTTGTTAAGAAAGGTGACAGTATAGAAGGGGATCAAGATTTAATTATAATTTCATAATAAATCAGAATGTTACCACAAATAATAAAAAGGAGAATTTATTCTCCTTTTTATTTTACCATTTTCAGCCATCTATTATATAATTCTTCTGAATCCATCTTATCATTTAAATACATTATAAAATCAGTACTGAAAAATTTAAATAATATATAATCTGTTTTTTTATCAATTTTTATTGCTGTTTTCAATTGTTTTGCAACTATATCTTCTTTTTTATCTAATTCTTCTAAAAATTTTTCATCTGGCATAATCGTATTATTATATTTATAAAATTTTTTAGCCACTTCTGTTTTTGATAAATATTCCATTACTTTTTCAGCTTCACTTGATTTATTTAACAACACCCATTGTTGTCCACCCATTGGAGAAAAACTCCCATCAATTCCAAAAGGGATAATTGAAACTCCAAAATCAAAACCTTTTTCCTTGTATGTAGAAAAACTCCATGGGCCATTGAATATTATATCCACTTCCCCACGGACAAACATATTTATCATATCATCATAAAAATTTTCTGTAATTTTTGGAATTAAATTATTCTTATATAAAAATTTTATTTTTTCCGCTATATTAATAAATCTTTTCTTATTGACATTTGAAGTTAAAAAATTTTTATCTTCACTTAAAAAGATAGCGCTCATCCACCATCCTGAATTATATGGCATATAAAATACATAGTCTTCAATTTTATTTTTATCAAATGTTGGAGAATTAATATTATTTCCATATATATCTTTTATATTATTTTCTATATAATCCCATAATTCGTTTAATGTTCGTGGTGGTTTTTTTATATGTTTTTTATTATATAACATAACAAGGCAATCTACTGATTGTAATATTGGTTTATCTTTTATATATGATTCAAACCATTCAGGCATTTTTATATCTACTCTTGCAATATCAATTTTATGATTTAAATCAAGCAGTTGCTTTATCCTTGAAAAATGCCCCGAAAATGGGATTCTCTCAATATTAAACTTGACCATATGAAATAATTTATATGAGTTTAAAATTTTTTCCAATCCTTTTGTTTCACTTTCAGACATTTGTGTTACTATATTTATATTTTTTCTGGGAAATATAGCATATATGCTGATTAAAACTACAATGAAAATTATCAGCACTACTTTAAATTTCATTTTTTCATCTCCCTATATATCCCTTTTATTTCTTCTATATTTTCCAGAAAAATTTCTACAATTTCTGGATCAAAATGTTTCCCTTTCTCTTCTATTATTATTTCTATAGATTTTTCAATGGAAAATGCTTTTTTATAAGGTCTTTCTGAAACAAGAGCATCAAAAACATCACATATCGCTACTATTCTTCCCTCTATAGGAATTTCTTTACCTTTTAATCCATATGGATATCCACTTCCATCATATTTTTCATGATGATATAAGGCTATCCTTGAAGCGAGATCAAAAAAACCATCATCTATTTTTTTTAGAATTTTATAACCTATTTCCGCATGTTTTTTCATATATTTATATTCTTCATCAGTTAATTTTTCTGGTTTTAATAGAATTGAATCAGGTATTCCTATTTTTCCAATATCATGCATTTGCGCTGCATAATAGTAATCCTCAATTAAATTTTTGTCTTTTAATATTTTTGAAGCTATTATTTTTGATATTTTACCAACTCTAATTATATGATTTCCCGTTATTTCATCTCTAAATTCTGAAATATTACCAAGAAGACTTATTATTTCTTGTATCAACCTTTTATTTTTAGATATATAATCTATATTATTTTTAAACATTTTATCCAGAGTTTTTCCTATTCGATCTATCTCTTTTATATAAGTTTTAGAAATATGATAATCAATTTTTTCTCCATTTAAAATATTCTCTCCTATACTTTCAACTTCACTGGAAAAATCTTCTATTGCATATTGTATTCTTAAATAAAATTTTTTATCTATAATATAAGAAATTAGAAATATTAAAATTATTAATACAGACCATTGAATTGATTTATTTAACATATAGCTCTTTAAATCCATACTAATATCAAATAGAACGTATATTGGATATACCCCGTAAGTGCTATCGTTAAATCTTACATAATAATATTTTTTCCCTATTTTTATAATATTATTATTAATCAATTTTATTTCCTTTATATTTTCTTCTACTTCCACATTTGATACTATTATATTTCTATTAAATCCCATTACAATATAATTACTATCCAGATTAATTTTTCTAATTGTATTTTTTACAATTGGTGGAAGATATATTATCCTTAAATATAATTTATTTTTTTTATAATAATAATTATATAATTCTTTATTTTCAATGACTGAATATCCATTAAATGCTCCAACCTCTTTTAAAGCATTTAATACTTTCTCCGAAGCCTTTATTATATTATAACTTTTTGCTTTTTCTAATTCATTGTCTATTTCCTTTGTTAATTCTGAAAAGAATATATTGGTAATTTTATTAAACATTCCTTTTTTATACTTTATTTCTTCCTTTATATCAAAATATATTGTTGTCGGAAACAAAAAAACAAATATTAAAATAAGCAAAAGAAAACTTTGCTTATTAAATATTTTTTTTATTGAATATTCTTTCATTTTATCACCTTTAGCTTTTATATTCATAAATATATAATATTTGTTTTCCATTTATAATCTTTTTTTTCTTATTAGCTTTCTTTCCAAAAAATGCTTCAAAATTTTCATGTGAAGTTATAATAGAATAGTTGAAATATGGAAATGTTTTCCTCAGATATCTCATTTGTTCGTAAATTTTTTCTGCATGAGCCTTATCCTTCAACCTTTCACCATATGGAGGATTTGTTATTATATATCCTTCACTATAATCTAATTTTATGCTCTCCATATTTCTTTTTTCAAAACGTATAAATTTATTTAGTTTAAATATCTCAGCATTTTTTCGTGCTATCTCTATCATCTTGAAATTTTTATCAAAACCAAAAAGTTTAAGCTCCCCATATTTAATAATTTCCAGAGATTCTTTTTTATATTCTACAAACTTTTTTTCATCAAAATTAGACCACGTTTCAAATGAAAATCTCCTATATATTCCAGGATCCATATTTATCCCATACATTGCTGCCTCTATTGGAATGGTTCCTGAACCACAAAAAGGATCTATCAATACATACTTTCTTTTCCAACCTGCTTTCAAAACCATTGCCGCTGCAATAGTTTCGCGAAGAGGTGCCTCACTTACGAGTTTTCTATACCCGCGTCTATGTAATCCTTCGCCAGTTGTATCCAATGTTAAAGTTACTATATTATTCTTTACATATACACGCAATTTGTATATTCCGGTTTCTTCATTATATATATTTATTTTATATTCTTTTTTTAATTTTTCTATTATAGCTTTCTTTATAATTGATTGAATTACTGATTGATTATATAAAATAGATTTTGAAGTTCTTACCTTATCAACTATTATTTTACCATTTTTAGGAAAATAATATGACAAATCCAAATTCATTATACCATCATATAAATCATCAAAACTTTCCGCATTAAATTCTGCAATTTTTATAAAAATTCTTTCTGCTGTTCTCAATTTTAAATTCAACTTATAATAATCATAAACTTTACCAGAAAATTCTACCATACCATTATTTGCATTTTCTATTTTGTAATTCAGCCTTTTTAATTCATTTGACAATATTTTTTCTAAACCTATTGAACATAATGCTATATAATTCAACTTTCTCACTTCCCAATATTTAAATATTCTTATTTTAATTATACCACCTATTTTTTAACATAATATTTTATTTTCAAATTGATAAAAAAGCTAATTTTATGTTATAATATTTGAGTATTACTGTTTATAGTAAAAAATCAAAATTTTTCATACATTTTAAGGGAGGGACACCATGAAAACTCTTGGCAAATTTGTACTGTACTCTATAATCGCTCTCATGAATGCCGGATTAATATGGTCTATATTTATATTATCCGGTCTTGGAAATTACGGACTTTCAGTTGTTATCGGCGCATTTGTAATACTTGCTAATATCGCTATTTTTTCAAAAAAAGGATATCCATATAGATACACCTTGCCCGCAATGTTCTTTCTTTTTATTTTAACTGTATATCCAATATATTACACTGTTAAGACAGCTTTTACAAATTATGGAACAGGACATTTATTTACAAGAGATCAGGCTATTCAAATTCTGCTTAATGACCCAAATTATTTATATGAACCCGAAAACGGAAATAGCTATAATTTTAAGATTTTCATAAAACTTAAAAATTTCAAACCAACTGAAGATTTTATTATAGTCTTATATAATGATAAGGAGATATTATTATCAGAAAAACCACAGGAAATTACTTATAATTCAAAAGGCAATCCTAAAAATGCTTTTTCTGAATTAAAACCAATAAATGAAGATTATATGAATATTACAATTAATGGTAAAACTTACTCTGCCTTTTTAAAAAGAAAATTAGATGATACATTTAGAGCTCTTTCTATTAATGAAAAAATGAATAATGTTCTTGGTTTTGAAGATAATAAAGGTACAAAATATGTTTATTTTTATTCTCCAACTGACCCAGGAACATTTAAAAATGCCTCATTTTATAACTCAGTATTAAGAAAAAAATATCTGGGTGTTCTAGAACTTAAAAATTATGATGGAAAACGTTATAGACTTTCTTCCAGATTCATATACAAAAAATTCTCTGAAGCATATAGAATATATGAATTAAGAGTAAAACCCGTTTTCGTAAACAATAAAAAAACTTATAAAACTATAATTTTTAACACAAGAACAAATAAAGAACTAATTGACAGAGATAGTGCATTCTGGGATTATAACGAAAATGGAGATTTAATCAGATTAATAGGGTATTCATCTTTTGTAGGAACTTATCAATTTGACAGAATTAGAAAAGATCCTAAAATATCCGGACCTTTTTTCAAAATTTTTACATGGACATTTACATATGCCGCTCTAAGTGTTTTATTTAGTTTTATTATTGGTATGATTTTAGCTCTTATGCTCAATGATAAGTTTATGAAAGGTAGAATATTATACAGAACTCTACTTATTATTCCATGGGCTGTTCCTGCATTCATTTCTGTTTTAATATGGAGAAATGGTTTTTTCAATGAAACTTATGGTATTATTAATAGATTTATTATTACAAATCTGGGATTAGACCCAATAAAATGGTTAAATGATCCTTTTTGGGCAAAGGTTGCTGTTTTAATGGTAAATACGTGGCTTGGCTTCCCATACATGATGACAATTACATTAGGAGCATTACAAAGTATTCCTGACGAACTATATGAGGCTTCTTCAATTGATGGAGCTACGCGATGGACTCAGTTTAGAAAAATTACACTACCATTATTGATGGTATCATTAACCCCCCTTCTTGTTAGCAGTTTTGCATTTAATTTCAATAATTTCGTGAATATCTATTTATTAACTGGAGGCGGACCTGCCATGCCCGGTGCTACAACACCTGCAGGTTCAACAGATATTTTAATTTCATATACTTATAAATTAGCTTTTGAGGGTTCTCGTGGTCAAGATTTTGGTTTTGCAAGCGCAATTTCCATATTGATCTTTGCAATTGTATCTGGTATTAGTTATTTCAACTTTAAATTATCAGGAGCTTTTGAAGAGGTGAGCAGATAATGATGATTCAGAAAAAAAATTATATATTAAGACATATTTTTTTGATAATAGTTATAATTCTCGTACTTTTCCCTCTTGTCTGGGTCGTTACAACATCAATAAGAAGAGATAATGCAGCATTTTCACCTAAACTTTTTTCCTCAAGAATTACATTAAATTATTATAGGGATTTACTATTCCCAAAAGCCACTGTCCCTGAATTAATAAAAGATATAAATGGAACGGCACATTTTATAGGTGAAAATTCTAAATTAACCTTTGATGAAGCAAACAAGAAACTCTTTAATGAATTAAAAGATTTTGAAATATATATAGATGAAACTAATGAATATTTAAATAATATCCAGAAAAGATTTATCGATATGCAAAAATCATTGTATGGTAAAGATATGGATAATATTATAGAAGATATTAATAAAGCCCGTATAAAAGAGTTTGAAAAGTTAGAAAAAATGGAGGATTTGTTTTTAGAAGGTTCGTTTTTATCTGATGTCAATTTAGAATCTATCAATTCTCAGAAAGAGGAACTAAATAATGCAATCACAAACTATTACTATCTAAGAACTGAAATATTAAATTTGCTATCAGACATTAAAAAAACAGATGATAATAGCAAATATTATGATAATACTATATACACCATCTTTTCAATAAAACCAAATTACACCTTATGGAAAATAAAAAATTATAAAAAATGGGTAAAGATCGAAAATAATGAAAAATTATTAATATTAAATACCAAAATTAAAAATTTATCAAATGAATGGAAAAATATACTTTCAAAAGCAAAAAATATAGATAATGCTATGAATGCTTTGGAACAAAAATTTTTAGGAAAAGATTTAGAAAATATGAATAATTACAGCAGTGAAATAAAAAATATTCAAAAAGAACTGTCTAAAATAAAAAACAATATTTCAAAATCACAAAACATTGTATTGAAATATACAAGCGATCTAACATCTCTTTTAGAATTATATGCACCAGATAGTTTAAAAATAGAATCTGCCGTGAATATTTTAAAAAACTATAAAAGAGATAAAGTTAATTCTACTGAAGTTATGGCTTTATCTGAGAAAATTAATTTCATTTCAAATACTTTTGAAATCATTAATAAAAAAATACAACAATTGTCAGATTTTGAAATATTCAAAGATTCAATACAAAAATATTATGAATCATTCTTATGGTTAAAAAATAATTTAGAATATATAAATCCCGATCTAGAATACATTACTCCAGCATATAAAACCGTTTTTGAAATAATAGATAATATAGATTCAACATTAAATACTTTAAAAGCACTAACAATAAATTTAACAGATAATCTCGCAATACTGGAAAAATATCAAAATTCCTATAATCAGTTGGATTCTAAACTAAAAGCTTTTTCTACAAAATATGATGAATTATATAATAAAAATAAAACCGTATTAGACAATTTTAAAAAATTAAAAAAATACGGGGAATTCCTTATAATAAAAAGCTTTTCCAACTTAGAAATAAAAAATTATTATGAATCAGAATTTTTTGCAGATTTATTGAATTCGAAATTATTTGAATTCTATAAACCTCTAAAAAGAGATTTAATCGTATTTACATTGAGAAATAATATAGAAGAAGCTAAAAACAAATTTTACCTTAGTATGAATTCTTTTGAAAAACTGATCTCTGAAATTAACCCCAATATAGAAAAATTAAAAAGTAATGCAAATGATTATTTGAAAATTAATTATAATGGATACACAGCTGATATATTACCTATTCTTGAAATTTCTTCAATATATAATTCTAAATTTGGCCCAGTAAAAGCAAATATTTCAAGGTCTTCAAGAATTGTTTCAGATCTTGCAGATTCAGTAAAATATAAATCATTAAAAACTGATTTGAGAAAAATTGATGCAGATATTTATGATTTACTTGATAAATGGAATCCAAAACAAAGAAAACCATTTTTACGATGGTTGTTAAATTCTATAATCGTAGCTGGTGTTACATCAATATTAACAGTTTTGATGACAGCTGTTGCAGCTTATCCGTTTAGTAGAATGAGATTTTTTGGAAGAAAAGAAGGACTTTTATATTTAATGTTAATTCAGATGTTCCCTGCAATAATGTATATGGTAGCATTATATGGAATTTTAAAATTCATGGGGGATTATTTTGGGTTTATAGGACTTGATACACTTGCCGGATTGATTTTTGTATATCTTGGGGGAGTTTCATTCAATATGTGGTTAATAAAAGGATATTATGACACTATACCAGATTCTTTAGAGGAATCTGCTATGATTGATGGAGCAACAAGATTTCAAACTTTCTGGTTAATTGTTTTGCCACTTGCTTCACCTATTTTAGCAGTAGTCACTATACTTTCATTTATGGGAACCTTTAATGAATTTGTATTAGCAAGAATTGTTCTGGCAAGCGAACAGAACTTCACCTATGCTGTAGGATTACAAACTTTTTCTTCCGGTCCGTTTGAAACTGAATGGGGATTATTTACAGCTGCCGCTTTACTTGGCGCAGTCCCAATGGTATTATTATTCCTATCTATGCAAAAATATCTTGTTGGTGGTTTAACCCAGGGATCTGTAAAAGGATAATATATACTTTTGAAATCCGAGAATTTCTGGTATAATTATAATAGAAATTCTCGGATTTTTTCATTTTGCTTTAAAAAACTATTTTTAGGGGTGGGATTTTGTTGAAAAATATTTTAATTGCTATTCGACCTTTTTCTTTTATTGCTACTATTTTACCTGTAACTGCTGGTGCAATGATTGCTGAAAATTTCTCTTTTTCTTTATACATTATTTCGCTTCTCGCTGCAATTTTTATTCATGCTGGTGTAAATACTACAAATGACTATTTTGATTTTAAAAAAGGCATTGACACAAAAGATTCTTTAGGGTCAAGTGGTTTATTAATTAATAATATTTTAAAACCCAAAGATATTTTTATCATAAGTATAATATCTTATATTTTATCCATAATTTTAGGTTTATTTCTGATTTATAAAGTAGGTATTGGCATTTTTTGGTTTGGCTTATTGGGAATTATATTAGGTTACTCTTATACTGGATTTCCTTTGCATTTAAAGTACAAAGCACTTGGAATTCCTCTTGTGTTTACTTTAATGGGCCCTTTAATGGTGCTTGGTTCTTATTATGTTCAAACAAAACATCTTTCAGATATTGTCTTTTTACTTTCAATACCAATCGGAATATCCACAATATTAATACTTCTTTCAAATGATATAAGAGATATAGAACATGATAAAAAAAGCAAAATAATCACGTTACCTATACTTTTAGGTGAAAAAAAATCTATTATTCTTTATTTAATCCTTGCGATTTCAATTTATTTTTTTATTTTTTATTTAATTTACATAGGTATTTTCAACTTTTATGCAGTATTGTCATTATTTTCACTTTTTATATACATTCACATTTTTAAAAAATTTTTACATCATTCAAGTAAAAAAGAAATTGCAATGGTTGATCGTTTTTCCGCTATTGCAGAGATTATATTAACTATCACTATTTTAATAGCTTTAGTTAATTAGAGAAAATCTAATAATAATATTTTTTCACTGTATTTTCCTTCAAGAATATCTTTAATGGATACATTTTTTATTATTTCATAAAAAATTTTATTCATCCAATTCCAGAAATTTTGAGCTTTGCAATTATTGAATTTCGGACAATTCTCAACACATACAACAATAGATATGTCCTGATCAAATGCTTTTATAATATCCAATAAAAAGAGCTCATTCGATGGTTTGTGAGCGTAAAAACCTCCTCTTCTCCCTTGAATAGATTTAATAATCTCTTTTGACTTTAAATAATATAAAATTTTTGTTGTAAATTTATATGATAAAAATTCTTTTTGTGCTATTTCTTTTGAAGATAATACTTTATTTTCCAAATATAATCTTAAAACTATTCTTAATGCATATCTTATATGTTTTTGATTAAACATGTATTCGCCTCCTAAAAATTTTATATTATATTAATTATTATTTTTTATTTTAAATAAACTATGGGGGATATAAATATGGATAATATAATGAATTATCAACTTGAAGTAATAAAAATAATGAAAAAATCTTTAAAAAATAATTTACCGAAACCTATTTTTGAATCTCTTCCAAAATATGGTAAAATGCTCAGAACACAACTTGGTATTTTGATGTTTGATAAGTATTCATTTAAAATCAACAAACAACACATTCATACTTTTGCAGCTATAGAATTAATACATTTAGCTTCTTTATTACATGATGATGTAATAGATGGTGCAAAAATTAGAAGAAATAAAAAAACTATAAATACCATTTTTTCTACAGAAACTGCTATCACCGTTGGAGATATTATTTTAATTATAGCTTTTCAACTCATAGAATCTTTAAATTTAAATATTTTGAGAGAATATTTTTTATATTCACTCAAAAATATGGCAAAAGCAGAATTAATAGAACAATTGAATAAAAATAAAATTATTTCAAAAAAAATATATTTTGAAATAATAAAAGGTAAAACGGGAGCATTATTTGGTTTGTCTGCTAGTCTTCCTTCAATTTTCAAAAGAAGTTTTAATAAAAAAGATTATAAAATTGGAGAAACTTTAGGTATATTATACCAGATATTCGATGATATTAATGATTTTAAAAAAACAGAAAATACTGGAAAAAGCACTTTTTTAGATATAAAAAATGGAATAATATCTTTTCCTATTATTTTAGCTTTCGAAAAAGATTTAAATAATGTAAAATTCTTAATAGAAAACAAAGAATGGGAAAAATTATTAATTTTTTTAGAAGAAAATGATATTATCAATTATTCAAAAAAAATATTATTCAAAAAAATTCAATCTTTTAAAAAACAATATAACTGGCTTTCAGAATATATCGATAATACATTCAAAATAAATTAACAAGCCTCCATTAGGAGGCTTGTTAATCTTTATTTAAACTTTAATGCTATAGCTCCAAAATGAACAGCGTGTTCTGTTGCTGCATTATCAAACAATGCAACAGCAAAATAATACGTTTTCGACAAGTCATCAAACTCTATATCATATCCTATTGGATCGCCTATTGTAACTAATCTTCTTTTAAATTCAATTGTCCATATACCATTCTTCCATTTTGCCTCCGTTAAAACATCTCCTCTCCCACCATTAAATGGTTCTACTATTATACCAGGAATCATAATATCCTTTGGCACGACATTTCCATCTTCATCAATTAAATCTGTACCTTTAATTTTAACTATTCTTTTAGCTTCTCCAAGCCTTATTTCGGATGTATATATCCAATATCTTTCACCTTTTCCAGGTAACCAATACATTGGAACTTTTATTCTATTTATTGTTTGATCATTATTTTTATATCCTCCACTAGTTTTCATGTCTCCTTTTCTACCATTAGTTTCAGAATATATTAAATGTTTATCATCGGTTTGACCAACTGTTCCTGACCGAACATATTTAAAATGCCAAATATCGCCAACTTCTTCAGATGAATTTGTTGCTTTATATGGCGGATGACAAACAACCATACAACCTACTTCATTAAATCCTTTTATAGAATCATTAATATTCCATAAAAAAGCAAATTTGTCTTCATACATTGCAGGTTCAATTACTTTTCCATTTTTTATTATCGGATGTTTTGGACCATGAACCCATTTTCCATCTTTAAACATCCAGGGTTGTCTCTTAATAGTCATTTTATCATCTTTATATTGAACAAGAAAGTATATATAATCATTATCATAAACAGATTTTAAAGTTACTTTATAAAAATATTCATTTTCATTTATTTTTGCAACTTCAGGATTATTAAAACCTTCAAAGTAACTAGGAACCTTAAGATCTAATTCAATAGGTTTCGCTTTTTTCCAAACTTCATCAATTATCCCATCCAATTTTGGTCCTTTCTCTACCTTGACGGAAATCAGGTCAATAGAATAAATAAATACTGAACTTACTAAAATTATAAATATTAAGATTTTTTTCATATTAATCACCTCCTTATCATCTCCTTATTCAGAAGAATCTAATTCTTTATTATTCTTCCAAACTTCATCAAAAAGTTTAAATTCTCCCTCATCTGAAATATCATGACAAGAAAAACAATTCCCATCAAAATGTTCACTAAAATAATGAATTGGATGAATTATCTTTTTAAATGACTTTTCCCCTAAATTCTCATGACATAATAAACAATATAAAACGCCCTGTTCATCTACAGTTTCTTTTCTTAGAGCTGGATGTTCTTCTATTTTCTTTACTTCTGCATATAACGTGTAATCAAACACCTCTTCACCTCTTGTTACAACTTTATGACAACTACTACATCCTCTTTCTTCAAGATGTAAAATATCATCTTCATCCTCTTTTTCTGTGTCTGCAAAAACAATTAATGAGAATAATATCAAAGCTACAAACAACATCGTTATTTTTAAAATTTTCATTTTATCACCCCCCTATATAAGTTTTGGATCATTATTTTTTTTCATATAAATCTCAGGATAATTGTCAACACAACCCTTCTCTTGCATTTCTATTTTCAATGATTCTTTCAATGATAATAATTCTATTTTTAATTTTTCAATCTTGTCTAATACTTCATCAATATATTTTATACTATTGGTGACTATATTTATATTTTGTCTTCCGCAATAGGGACATTCTGTTATTATTATAGTGTGTAATTTCTGTTGTTTATCTATAATATAAGATTCACCACAATAAAAACACTTTACTGTTCCTTCTGTTTCCACATATGGAAGATACTTTCGATCAATTTTATTCATAAAATCACCTACCCAAATTTATAAAGAATTCCATAATTTCCTTTTGGATATTTCCAATCTATATTATTATAAGGACATACTATTCTACATGTTCCACATTCAAGGCATCCTTCAAATTTAATTTCCATTATTTCCCCTTCCCATTCATAAACTCCTGCTGGACAACAATTTATACATGGTTTGTTCTCACATTTTTCACAAACTCCCATATCCTTTATTTTTAAATGTGAATTTTCTTCATCTGCTCTATATCTATTTAAAAATAGTTTATCTTCTATTCTCATTATCTCACACCTCTCCAAAATTTCAATGCATCAAGTGCTATTCCTATTAATCCTCTTTTTTTTCTAATCATCTCAAATATATCTTTTTGCATATCCCATTTAGGCGTACCATCGATATTTAAAAATTTATAAGCAGCATCGTTCACTAATGCTGGGTATACTTCAAAAAATTGGTGGTTTTTTTCCATAATTGTTGTAAGATCTTTATACTTTTTTAAATCTTTTATTATAAATGTCTTTTTCAATTTTAAATAATATTTTTTTAATGTTTTTGCTGAAAAATCATTTTTTTCAAATGCTTCTATTAAAGTATTGGCTGCTAGCATCCCAGAAGTAATAGCATGATTTGAACCTTCTCTATGTATTGAATTAACCATCATACCAGCATCACCAACAACCAAAATATTATTACCATAAATTTTTGGCATAGCATAATATCCACCTTCCGGTATTAAATGCGCCATATATTCATTTGCTGAATTTTTGTATTCTCCTAATAAATCTGTAATTATTGGATTATCTTTCAATTTTTGTAATAATTCATATGGTCTAATTGAATTATTTTTCATTAAATCCTCCAATAAAACCCCCGCTCCTAAAGATATTGATTCTTTATTAGAATATAAAAATGCTATTCCCATCATTCCATTTGACCAACTTCCTATTATTTCAATTGTTGCACCTTCTCCGAATCTTACGCCAAAAATATCATTTATTTTTTCATTTGGCATTGGAATTATTTCTTTTACTGCTATAGCAACCATTTTAGGCTTAATATCTTCTTTTCTTAATCCGGCTTTTATTGTTAAAATCGGATTAACTCCTTCAGCTATAATTACAGCTTTGCACTTCAAATTTCCTTCAGGTCTTGAAGTTTTCACCCCTATTAATTTTCCATCTTCGTAAATAAAATCTTCTACTTTTGTCTTTGGAATTATCAATCCTCCAACTTCTGATACTTTACCTGCAAACCATGAATCAAACTTCGCTCTTAATACAGTATATGCATTAGGATTATCTTTCCATTTTTCATTTCTATGACCTATTTTAACAACACCATCATCATTTAATATCCACATATTTTGCTCTATTATATTTCTTTCTACTACTTTTTTCTTTATTAATTCATTAATTATGTTCTTTGAAATTAATTTTTTTAACGGATCTAAATATAAAACCCCTCCCATCACATTTTTTGAACCAGGATATTCTCCTTTTTCAATAACTGCTACGTTTATTCCTGCTGTGGCTAATTTATATGCTGCAGATAATCCTGCTGGCCCTGCACCTACAATTATTACATCGTATTCAATCATTTTTTCACCCCGCTTTTTAATCTTTTCTCAATTTCTTCAATTAAAGCGGGAACTATTTTATGTAAATCACCTACTATTCCGATATCAGCAATATCAAATATTGGGGCCTTCTCATCTTTATTTATTGCTATTATAATATTAGATTCTTTAATACCAACAATATGTTGAATTGCTCCGGAAATTCCACATGCAAAGTATACGATAGGTCTAATAGTTTTTCCTGTTTGTCCAACCTGATGTTCAGATTCAATCCATCCTTTTTTTACCGCTGCCCTCGATGCTCCTACTTCTCCGCCTAAAAGTTCTGCTAATCTCTTTAACATCTTAAAACCTTCTTTTCCGCCAACACCATTCCCACCAGAAACAACTATTTGAGCATATTGCAAATTAGAACCACTTTTTACAGGTATCGCTTCTATTATTTCTATAAGATTATCTATCTGATTAAATTGGTATTCTTCTATTATTATCTCACCTCTTTTATTAAAATCTAAAGAAGATTCTTTCATAACGCCAGGTCTTACAGTAGCCATTTGCGGAGTATGTTCTGGACAAAAAATTGTTGCCATCAAATTTCCTCCAAATGTTGGTCTAGTCATAGCAAGTAATTCTTTTTCCGGAATAATATCAAGGCCTGTACAGTCAGCAGTTAATCCTGTTTTCAATTCTGTTGCAATCATTCCTGCTAATTCTCTTCCTTCTAATGTTGCTCCTATCAAAAATATTTCAGGTTGATATTTTTTTACCATTTCAACAATAACTTTTTGATATTTATAATTTATATAGTCATTTAATTCTGAACTTTTTACATATAGTACTTTATCAGCTCCATGATAAATGGTTTCTTTGCATATATGCTCTAAATCTTCACCTAAAATTACTCCCCAAACGTCACTTCCTTCAAGTTTAAAAGATAAATCTTTTGCTTTTGAAATTAATTCCCATGAAACAGGATGTGCTTTTTTTCCTATGGTTTCTATAAATACAAAAATGTGCGAATGTTTCATAGTTTATCACATCCTAAAATTTTTTCAAACATTTCGGAAAGCCTTATTGATTCAAATGATTTTAAAACTTCAAATAATTTTTCCACAACTTCCTGCGGGCTTTCATTTTTTGATATTATATCTCCACCTTTTCTTGCCGGAGGAATATTCGTTCTTACAACTCGAGTTGGAGAACCAAAAAAACCACATTTTTTTAAATCTGCTCCTATATCTTTTGCATTAAAGATTTTAGGTTGATATTTTATAGCTTTTATTAAATCTGGTAAAGAACCATATCTTGGAGTTCCGAACTCTTCAGTAATAGTTAATAAGGCTGGTATTTTTATTTTTATTCTTTCATACCCTCTATCCAATCTTCTTAAAGCTATTATATGTGTATCATTTATTTCTTCGATTTTTTCCACATAAGCCCCCAAAGAATACTTTCGTCTTGTTGCAATTCCTGGTCCCACCTGTCCTGTATCCCCATCAGCTGCCTGCTTACCAGTGAGTATCAAATCAAATTTTCCAAATTCTGTTTCTATTTTGTTTATTCCTAAATTTAATGCATAAGTTGTTGCGAGTGTGTCTGCTCCTGCAAATGCCCTATCACTTAACAGAAAAGCTTCGTCAAGACCAAAAATCATCGCATCTCTCAAAGCATTTATTGCCTGTGGTGGACCCATTGTTAATATTGCGACTCTCGCAGAATATTTTTCTTTCAATTGTGCTCCTAATTCAAGTGCTTTTAAATCATCTGGATTTATAACAGCAGGAATACCCTCCCTAATTAAATTATTTGTTTTGCGATCTATTCTTACATTTGATGTATCTGGTATTTGTTTAATACAAACTAAAACATTCATAAAAATCCCCCCTCATGCATAGCTATGCAATCCATATAACAAATAATTTACTCCAAAAAATGTAAATATCATAAGAATGAAAGCTACAATTGCTAAAATTATGCTTTTTTTACCTTTCCAACTCATCAAATATCGCGAGTGTAAATACCCAGCGTAAAAAAACCATGTTATCAAGCTCCATGTTTCTTTCGGATCCCAGCTCCAAAATCTTCCCCAAGAATATTTTGCCCATATTGCACCAAATATTAAAGCTCCAAGAGTAAAAAAAGGGAAACCTATTAATATAGATTTATAAGTCAGCTCATCCATTTTTTGTTTTTTTTCAGGATCTTTGGAAATTAAATATATTAATGCCGAAGCAAATGAAATTATAAAAAAGACTTCTCCTATAAAAGCAAATGAAACATGCAAAACTAACCAATAACTTTGCAATGCTGGAACTGGTGGAGATATTTCAGAGGATACTAAAGGGGATGATGAAATTGCAAAAAAAGATGTTAAGGTAGCTATTGATACAAAAATAACCTGTTTATTTATTTTATATTTTTTATAAAAATAATACACTACAAAAGTACCTAACCAAGCTATAAAAGTCACTGCTTCAAATGTAGAGGTTATTGGAAAAAATCCCATTTTTATACCTCTCAACAAAAGTCCTGGTGTTTCAACAAATCCTGCAATCAATAATACATATACACTTGTTTTTTCAAAAACATCTTTTTTTGAAAATAATGATATTATAGAAATTATTAATGCAACTAAATAAATACCAAAAGATATAGTATAAAATGTTATATCTGTCATATTCTCCCCCCTAAAATTCGGATAGATATTTTTTTTCATATATTATTACTTTTATTTTATCTTTTTCTTTATAAGCTATTATTTTATTATAATCACGCTTTATTGAAAAAATAACACCCAATGATATAATTAATAAAGCTATAAACATTCCAGTATCCCCTTTTGATGTACTATATAACAATCCTGTTTTTTCAATTTTTTCATATCCTATTATTTTTGCTTTAATATTAAAGCCAGGGGGATCTGAAGGATAATCTATTTTTTCAAAAACCCATTGTCTCGCAAGTTTTATCCCTAAATAATCATAGTATTCAACTAAAATTGCAGGATTAACAGGATCATTACTCATATTAAAGATTTTTCCATTTTTCACTTTAAGATGAGGGATAAATCTACTTATTTTTATATGATAATTTTCAACATCAAAATCTTTTAACTCAGGACCTTCATAAGTATAATTCAATCCATCAAAATACAATTTTACATTCCATCCTATTTTATAAGACCATTGATATAATCTTCCATGTTCTAAATTTAAAGGTTTGTTAACTTCAATATTTGCAATATTATTTTTGTATTTCACTTTGGATATCCAATCTTTTACCATTCCATTATCATAGTTTTCAACAATAAAATCCATAAGCATAAGCTTTTCATCTTCTATTTGAAATTCATCACCTGGAGATAAATAAAATGTTTCTGTTTGTGTTGTTAAACCTATTATCAACCCACTTATTATAGCTATTAATATCCCAATATGTATAAAATCAGGACCTATCTTCCCAATTAAAGATCTTACTGCAAATATTTCTCCTTCTTTTATTTTTACCTTATACTTGCTTTTTTTTAGTTTTTTTATCAATTCATCCATATTCCCTTCAAAATATACAATATTATTAGTGTTCACATTATTTGAAAATATAACTGGATATATTTTTAAAATTCTAAATAAAGTACAAAAAAGTGTATTTATAAAAAATAAAGATAATAAAAAACCAAAAAGTATAGAATTTGAGTAATGATCTAATTGTAACAATACTATTAATTTTCCAAAAAGAGCGCCATATTTTGAATAATAATATTCAGGTATTTGATGTTGTGGAACAAATGTTCCCAATGCAGAAAAAATAGAAATAATTATCATTAATATTACAGCCAGTTTGATTGATTTTAACCATTTAAAAATCATTTATTCCCCTCCCATTCCTCTATACCATGAACAAAATTATAATGGCAATCAAAACAAGATAACCCCTGTTCTTCAACCTTTAATTGTTCATGTATCTTCATACCATAAAATTCTACTTCCATATAAGGTTTTTCTTCTCCCTCAGCATGACATTCTAAACATGTATCAACGGAAAGATTTTCTTCTAAAGCAATTTTTTCCCAGTGTTCTTTATAATTTTTATACCAATCTTCTCTATTTTCAGGATGCCCTTCTGTAAAATAAATCCATGCTTCTTTTAACCCACCCAATTTTGCTTTTGTAAACCCTGTTATATCATCAGGGATATGGCAATCAGCACAAGAAACATCTGCTTTACCATGAGGTGATTCATAAAATTCTTTTTTAAAATACGGATGACAACTTAAACAAAATGCATCTGTAGAAGTTACCTCTATAGTTATTACAAGCAATATTCCTCCAATAATAATCACTATCAATAAAATTAACATAAGTTTCTCAAATGGTTTTATCAAATTAAGCAATACACTTATTGCTAATGATGCAAAAAGGAATAATGAAATTATGAATTCTACAATTAATTTTAAAAAATTTGTTATTTTTCTCATATAATCACCTCAATGGAATTATTATAATCACCAAAACTAACCATATAATATGAGTATATATACTTACAGCCACATTTCCTGTAATATAATAAGCAAAAGAAAAAATAAATCCAATAATAAAGGCAGATAAAATTAAAATCACATTTTGTGTTGGTATATATATAAATGCATATAATAAAGAAGATAATAATAAAGCAATAATTGGGTTATTTACTTTATCTATAATAAATTTACTAATGAACCCTCTCCATATTATTTCCTCAAATAATGATATGAAAAATACTATCATAAGAATTGCCAGGAATTTCTGATTGTTTATTACATAATAAAAACTTTCTATTTCTTCTCTAAATATTTCAAAAAAATTCACTATAAATCTAAATATCCAAAACATAAAATATAATAATATAGATATCCAGAATATCATAACAATTTCTATCATATTTACTTTAATATTAAAATCTCCTTTCAATATCACTGATAAAAAGGATATGAAAAACATTAAAATAAGCATTGTATAAAAAGATTTGTTTGAGAAAAAAACATAATATGCAGATAAATAAGAAAAAAATAATACTATAAAAAAACTTATAAAACTTATTTTTTTATTCATTTCATCCCCCCTTAAGCAATAAATTAAATACAGATTACAAAAAAATTACTATAAAAGCATATAAATATTTTATTAATTTTTTATTCACTAAAATTATATACCTATTTTTGATATATTTCAATATCGGAATATTTCGATTTTTAAATATAATTTAATTATACTATACTTAATTAGTATTATTTTGTTATAATCATATTTTTATATATTTTCTACTAAAAAACTGGAAGTACAATTATATACTTCCAGTTTTTTAATTATTAATATTAACTTTTCATATTCCTATTTCTTGTGTTCTTAAATATTTAATTTTACCTTTACTTTTCAAAATTCCCAATATATTGCTTTCTTCATTTTCTTCAATAGCTATTTCAAATCTTACATCAGTCATAAATTCCTGATTTGTAATTTTCCAGCCATTTACTCTTTTTAATAACCTTTCAATTTCTGCATATCTGGAATAATCAGTTTTAACTTCATATATTTTTAAATCTATATATTTTCCTATTTTTGAATTTAATACTGTTTCTTCCGCACAACTGGAATAAGCATCTATTAATCCTCTTACACCTAATTTAATTCCACCAAAATAACGTGTAACTACAACTACTATGTTAATCAAATTATGTTTTTCAATAATACCAAAAATTGGCTTTCCAGCTGTTCCAGAGGGCTCTCCATCATCGGAATAATTAAATTTATTTTCTTTAACTTTATACGCCCAACAATTATGAGTGGCATTTCTATATTTAGATGAAATTTCTTTTATAAATTCTTTTGCTTCTTTTTCTGTATTTACTTTCTTTACATTGCCAATAAATTCAGAACGTTTTATTTTTATCCTTGTTTCAACTGGACTTAATATTGAAAAATATATTTTGATCACCTCTTTTTTTAATAATATAAAAACTCTCAGCTAAGCTGAGAGTTTAGACTTATTTTTTATTAAAATAATTCTGCTTTTCCATTAGAGCCAAGAACTTCCATTCTATCTGTTATTACTTTTATAGTATATTCTCTTGCCAATTTAAAATATTTCCTTGGATCAAATTCTTTTGGATTTCCATTTAAAAATTCTCTTAAACCAGCAACAAAGGCTATTCTTAAATCCGTATCTGTATTTACCTTATTAATTCCATATTTTACGGCCTCTCTTAATATTTCAGATGGAACTCCTTTAGCACCTCCAAAATCTGCTCCGTGTTTTTCTGCTATTTCAACAAATTCTGGAACTACCGAAGATGCACCATGTAAAACAAGAGGTCTTTTAACATATTCTTTTACTTTTTTTATTCTATCATAATCTATTTTAGCTTTACCTTTAAATTTGAAAGCTCCATGTGATGTTCCAACTGCTGGTGCTAAGAAATCAACATCTGTTTCTTCAACAAAGATTTTTGCTTCTTCGGGATTTACCAAAACATTTTCTTCTGCTACTGCTTCATCTTCAACACCTGCTAATTGACCTAATTCTGCTTCTACTGAAACGCCTGCTGCGTGAGCTATCTTTACTATTTCTTTTGTTATTCTCAAATTTTCTTCAAAAGGATGTTCTGAAGCATCTATCATAACTGATGAATAACCAGCTTTTATTGCTGCAACTATATATTCAAAACTTTTCCCATGATCAAGATGCAAAGATACTGGTATATCTACCTGCGCTGCAAATGTTTTTACCATTTTAACAAATATTTCTGCACCTTTCCTGAAATCTCCATTCCCGGCATATTTCATTGCTCCTTGACTTGTTTCAATAATAACCGGTGAATTCATTTTCACTCCAGCTTCAATGATATAATGTAAAAATTCAAGATTATTAATATTTAAAGCTGGAACACCATATCCATGTTTATCTGCATTTTCTAAAATAACTTTAGTATCTACATAAGGCATTTTAACCCCTCCCAACAATAAATTTAATGTTCAAAGTTATTATATCATAATACTGTTAAATCTCTTCTAACCAATTTACATTATCCAAAACAATTGCCAACTCTTCGAATAACTTTTCAAAAAATGCTTTTTTCAGTCCTTTTGTCTTAGATGCATAATGATCTATATTCCTTAAAATTGAATATGCAGAATCTTTTGAAATTATATTTGATAATTCTTTTATATTTTCAGCCATTATTTTATATTCATAATTATCCAGTATTTTTATAATATCATCTTCTTCAAGATTTTCGATGTATTTATTTATTCTTAATATCATTGTATTTTTTTCTGATATATTCATTTTCTTTATCTTATTTAATATATTATTATCAAGTTCAAAAAGAATTTTTTCTGGTATTGGATAGTCTTCGCTATTTTCAAGAAAATTAACAAACGTTCTTGCAGCCTCTGGACCTACTATACCGGATGCCAATATATAACCATATTCCTTAATTTCATCTTCAGTCATATTTTTTAAAACTCTATCTAATTTATACCAACTTCTGGGACTTGGCTTTAAATCCAAATGTAAAGAGACATTTTTTCCGTTTGAAATAAACTCAGGATATTTTTTTATAAAATCTATAATTTCTTTTGATAATTTCATTTCACTTGCCCATTGTACCCATTCCTCTGCATCTGCATTTAAATTAATATGAAAAAAACGGGACATAAATGCTGGATCTGTTATCAAATCTATCTGGTCATAATCTTCATCTGGTGGATTTGCAGCTGCTACTATCCAAGTACCTTCTGGCAATATGTGGTTGTGAATTCTTCTATCCAGCAATAATTGCATAATCGCATTTCTTATTGAACGGTGAGCTCTGTTTATTTCATCTATCATTATAATACTATTATCTTTCTCTGGCCACCAATCTGGTTTTAAAAAAACTGTTTTGTTATTATCTCTTGACGGTAATCCTATTAAATCTCCCGGTTCCATTTGAGATATAACCAGTATTATCAATTCTCTATTACTTTCTTTTGCAATTTCTCTTATTATATCCGTTTTTCCTACACCAAAATGTCCCCATATTAAAGGTATTTCACCTGACTCCATTATTTTTTTAGATAAAAATTTTATATCTTTTGGTTTCATAAAATCACCTACCCATTTGAATTGAATCTTCTTTTTGTAATTTCTTCCTGAACTTTCATATACCCATTCTTTATTGCTAATTTTCCTTTATTTGTGGTTTTAAGCTGTTTTTTTATTCTCTCCATCTCTGGTTTTATTTTATCCATTCTTTTTTTATCATCTTCCAATAGTTTCTTTACTCTATTTATTATCAAATCTGAAGTAGAAAATCTTTCCATCTTTTGTATCACTGTTTTTCTTTGCTCAAGAATTCTTGGAAGAACTTCATAATCTTCATTTAATATTATTCTATCAATTAATTTTTCAAGATTATCAAGATTTTCAATTAATTCTTTTATTTCTTTAATATTTTCCATTTTAAATCCCTCTTTTTTGAGATTTTTTATCTCTTAAATAAGCCTTGATATATTCTATTTCTTCAACATTCATACCATAATCCCACCAATATGGCAAAATTGAATTATTCAAAAGTAGAGGATCCGTATCTATTTCAAGCCATCCTTTTGACACTAATTCCATATATTGTGGAGTGTTTGGAATTGGTGTAAACTCATTAACAGATGGTATAATACCAAGTTCCATACAAAAATCTATTCCTTTTATTACATCATTAACTTTTTGTCCAGGTAAATTTGCCATTATATAAGCTGACGTTTCATTTAATCCTTCATTTAATAAATAATTCGAAGCTCTAATTAAATCTTCGTTGCTTACCTTACCACCTGTTTTTTTCTGCATTTCTTCGTCTGATGTTTCATAACCCAACTTTATTACTTTAAAATTAGCTTTTGAAAAAAGTTTCGCTATTTTTTTATTGACTAATTTTGCATGAATACCATTTGGCAAATGATATCTAACTTTAAATTGAGAAAGTTTTTCTAATAGTTCTTCCTTTTGAGGATGTATCAAAAATGCATCATCAAAAAAAACCACATCTTTAACTTTCTTTTTTGATAAAATATTTTCTATTCCTTTTATTATTTTTTTCACACTTCTTATTTGATATTTCCACATACGTGGTGTTACGCAATATGTGCATTTAAACGGACATCCTATTGAAGAAGTTATTACTATATAAGGTACATCAGAATATAAATCATAGAAAGGATCAAGTTCTTCAAACCAGTCTATATTTTTTATATTTATATTATAAAAATCAAAAAGCTTTTTAATTGCAATATTTCCTGTTCCATTAATTACTTTAACATTCAATTTTTCAAATGTTCTTTTTGCATGAAGAGGCATAACATTTACATATATTCCACCTAAAAATATTGGTTTCTCTGGAAATACTTTTCTTATTATTTCTATAGTTTTATAAACTCCATAATACCAATAAGTCATTACAGACGTAACAATAATTCCATCTACGTTTTTATATTCCTTTAATTTCTTTATAAATACTTCTTCTGGCAACCCATATCTTTTAAATTTCCTTGGAATATCTTTAATAATTTCCGGTTTTTCCACCTGTTCATAATAATATTTACCCGTTCCGTAATATCTATCCTTAATAAAATTTATTTCTTTAAAATATTCATCGTATCTATTCATTAAATCTATTAAATTAACTTCAAATCCATGATATTTTAATATACTTCCAATATATAATAAACCTAATGGTTTTTGCCAGAAATCATATGCTGCTGTATCATATACCCAGGGATTTATAAGCAGAAAATGCTTCATTGTTATCTCCTTTCATACATCTCATAAAAAACATTCAATCCTTTAAGAGTTAAATATTGATCATATATATTAAATTCTGGAATAACCCCTTTTAAGGATTTTCCAATTCCTCCTGTTATAACAATTTTGAATTTAGTATCATATTCTTTTTCAATATCTTTCAATAATTGTTGAATTCCATATACAACTGTCTTGATTATCCCTATTTGAATATTATCTATTGTATTTTTCCCTACTGAATAATTCAAAAATTCCAATTCCACCTGTGGTAATTTTGCAGTTTTAGAAAACAGCGACATCATCTGGGTATTTATCCCAGGAATTATAGACCCACCTATAAAATTTCCTTTATATACTACATCTATTGTTATTGCCGTACCAAAATCTATTCCTATTGCATTATTTCCATAATATTTCTTTAAAGCTAATACATTTGCAACTCTATCAGCTCCAACCTCTTTTGGATAATCTACATCTAATTTCATATCCTTTATCTTAATTCCACTTACAAATACAGCATCTACATTATAATATTTCTTTGCATATCTGCTCAAAATATAATTTACAGATGGAACTACAGAAGAAATAACAACAGCATTTATATCTTTTTCACCTATATTTATTCTATTCAGTAAAGGAAAAAGGTGAGAATACAATTCATCTTCTGTTTCAAATGATTGTGTCCCTATTCGCCAAACACTTAAAAATTGGTTTTCATATAATCCAACAACTATGTGTGTATTTCCTACGTCAAATAACAACCTCATATTATTCCTCCCAGATTTCAGATGAAGCTTTTCTTAATCTATTCATTATAGAAATCCCAAGTCCTTCATCTTTTACCCCTTCTATTATTATTACATCATTATCCTTTCTGTCAGCATTTCT
This sequence comes from Marinitoga sp. 1155, assembly GCF_001021175.1. Classification (NCBI taxonomy): domain Bacteria; kingdom Thermotogati; phylum Thermotogota; class Thermotogae; order Petrotogales; family Petrotogaceae; genus Marinitoga; species Marinitoga sp. 1155. The sequence goes on from NZ_AZAX01000012.1 coordinate 134,077, forward strand.
CAAAATATCAAATAAATTTACTGCAAATTTAAAATATTCATTTTTCCCTCCTGAAATTATTATATCATATGATTTGAAATATTTTGTATCTTCTTCAAATAACACAAGCAATGGTTTTTTATATCTTTTTATTATTTCTTTTATTATATCTATCCTTCTATTTGAATATTCAACTAAAATAGTTTTTTTATCAGGCGCATAATGACGATATTTCATACCAGGTGCTTTTGCAATATCGACTTTACTTTTCCCATATATGAAATCCGGAATTATAATATCTCCAAAAATTTCTTTTAATTTTTCTGGAATTATCGGCCCTGGTCTTAATAAAGTTGGGGTTTTTTCAGTCAAATCTATTACTGTTGACTCAAGTCCGAAATCCACATCTCCACCATCAATTATTATATTTACTCTGCCATACATATCTTCTATGACATGTTTTGCTATTGTAGGACTAGGTTTACCAGATAGATTTGCACTTGGTGCTGCAATCGGCGTATTTGAAAGTTCTATAAGCTTTTTAGCTATTGGGTGTGCTGGAATTCTTACAGCCACTGTATCCCTATTAGCAGATACTATATCAGGAACTTTACTTTTCTTCTTTAATACAAAAGTTATTGGACCAGGTATCAAAACCTTTATTTTTTCAAATAGTTCTTCAGATATATATGCTATATCATGTATTTTTTCCGGACTGTCTATGTGTAATATCAAAGGATTATCAGAAGGTCTTCCTTTTGCCTTATATATTTTTTTTACCGCCATATCATTTAATCCATCTGCTCCGAGGCCATATACTGTTTCTGTTGGAAAAACAACCAGTCCTCCATCTTTTATTTTATCTGCTGCTAACTTTAATTTCTCAATTTCTATATTTAACGGATTTATCTTTATTATTTTAGTTTTTAATTTCATATTTTATAACCTCCTAAAAAATATATTCATCCTAACCGTTACTTTGAAAATATATTAGGCTGCCTAAAAAATCTAAGCGTAAATTGATATAATTGATTTTTTATTCTAATATAGGTTGTCTAAAAAGTCTCAAATGAAACGAAGGCTCGAAGATTGCCCTTAACACACCTACGGTGGGTTATTGGATTAAAAAATTTGATTTTAATAAAAAAACTTTTGAGCTATCGCTCTCTTACAGTGGGTAATTGGGAAAAATAATTTTTATTATATAATTATAAATCTTTTTCCCTTAGATTTTTTATCCTAAAAAATCTAAGCGTAAATGGAAGCCGTCAAAATTACATGGATGTAATTTTGAGCGAAACAATACACGATGTATTGTTTGAGCGACGGCTGAGAATGAATAATTTTAAGGATTAGCAATCAAGCCGCCTGAGTGAATTTGACTTTTTAGACATTGTAATTCTAATACTAATTTTTTATTTTTGTCTAATTTTTGTATAATTATTATTGTATAATAAAAATAATAAATATATTTGGAGGTTTGCAATGAAAATTTTCAAAAAAAAGATTGTCTGGGATATTTTATTCATTATATACCTTATTATATTAATATATTTTGCTACTGTTCCAAAACCACCATTTAATTATACACGATTTAAGGGTGAAGACAAAATCTGGCATTTTGTGGCTTATGCTGGAGGAATGTTTTTATTTTTGAAAAGTTATTTTAATAGAAAATTTTTCTTATATTTTTTTGGAAGTATCATTTTGACTCTTCCAGTTACAAGTGAATATATTCAGGCACTATCGCCTTACAGACAATTTTCTATGTTTGATGCTCTGGCAAGTTATGCGGGAATATTTGCTGTCACGTTGTTTATAATACTACAAAATATTATTAAAAAAAGGATTTCCTGATGGAAATCCTTTATTTTTTATCTTCTTTTATTATCTCTTCTTTCACATTAATATATTCTACTCCACCCTTTTCAATTTGAATCTCATCTTCACCTTTTTCCCATGCTTCAAATTTTTTCATAACAAGATCATATGTTTTTTCACTAACCTCTGGCAATTTCCCTCCTAATATTCCTTTAACATCATCAAAACCTTTTTTTACTGCGTCTTTTAATAAATTAATTTTGGATTTATCTCCTCCTGATATAGACTTTGCAAACTCTATTATTCTATCAGAAACAGCTTCAGGACTCCATTGTCCATCTTCCAATTCTTTTTTCATTTCTGCTTTTTCTGAATCTGTAATACCAAGTTGCTTTTTTATCTTATCTTCAACCCATGTTTTAAATTCATCATATAATTTTTGTGAATCTGCTTTTAATTCTTTCCACCGGTTTGGATTAATTTGAATATTTTTTTTCACCATAGAAGAGTACGTTGCTTTCATATACTCTATTTCTGTTTTCACATAAACATCACCTTTAAAATTTTTTTCTTTACTTTTTAATTCATTATTTCCTTTTTCTGATATTTTTTTTATACTGGAATACTTAAAATATTCAAAATTGTTATCGATTCTCATATTATCACCTCCATATTAAAAATCGACCATTTTTATATTTTATTAAATAAAAAGCTCCCATAAGGGAGCTTTTTATTGTATTTTAAATCTTTTTAATCCTTCTACGAGCGTTTCAGATTTTGCTTTTAACTCTTCAGTATAATCCTCCAATTGTTTCACACTCTCGCTTTGAGTATTTATAGATTGCGCAATACTGTTAATTTCATCAGATATCATTGATACTTCCTGAGTTATTTTATCCATACCATTTGAAACTTCTTCAGTTGAAGCACTCTGCTCCTCAGAACTGGAGCTTAAATCTTCGATATTTACAGTAATCTGTTGAATCTTATCCAATATTAATTTAAACTTTTCTTCTATCTTTAATGATTCATTTTCAACATTTTTAATTATATATCCCGTTTTCTCCGTTGCTTCGCTGGCATCATTCGCACCATTTTGAATCTCCAATAAAATCTGGGCTATTTGTTCAGTAGCCTTCTTCGACTCTTCTGCTAACTTTCTAATTTCATCCGCAACAACGGCAAATCCTTTACCTGCTTCTCCAGCTCTTGCTGCCTCAATTGCTGCATTTAATGCCAATAAATTTGTCTGTTCTGTAATGTTTTCTATAGTTTCCACTATTTGACCTATATTTTCTGCATTTGATACTAATTCTTTTACTGTATTCACTGTTTTATTTGATTGTTCCACCGCCTGAGATATTATTTCTGCAATTTTTACAACTGATTCATTTCCTTCTTTTGCTGTTTCTGAAACATCAAAAGCCTCTTTCGATAAACTCTGTGCTCTCTCTGAAATATTTTGCGCAGCGGCTGTTATCTCTTCTATACCTGAATTAATTTCTTCAACAGAAGATGCAGCTGAATCTGAACTTACATTTATTTTCTCAGTTTTTTCATTAATCATAAGCATTTGTTCAGTCTGAATTTCAACATTTTTATTTATATCATTCGCCATATTTTCCAGATCTTCAGAAGACTTTCTCACTTCCTTTAAATAATTAACAAGATTATCAGACATATAATTAAGAGATTCAGATATTTTTGCAATCTCATCTTTACCTTTTATTTCAAATTTTTGAGTTAAATCTCCTTCACCAAATTTTTTCACTTTTTCTGCCAAATCTATTAATGGCTTTGAAATAGAATTACCCAACACCAGTGAAATTATCAAAGATATTATCATTGCGATTAAAACCACTATATTAAAGAATTGTATTAACCTTTTTGTATCACCTAAAAGTTCACTTTCTGGAATAGATATTGCAGCAGCCCAATTTAAATTCTTTATTGGAACATAAAATAATATTCTTTTTTCACTATTACTTTCTATTTTTCCATATCCTTTTTCACCGTTTAGCATTTTATTTACTAATTCATTTAATCCATTATAACTAGAATCATATACATTTTTTCCAACAAATTCCTTCAAAGAATGTGCAACAATTATACCTTTAGAATCAACTATAAAACTATGAATATTTTTTTCTTCATCTGAAGTTAAAAAAGATAAAAATTTATTTATTGAAATTGTTGCTCCAATCAATCCAATTGTATTATTATTTTCATCTTTAATTGAATGAGCGACAACAACAATTGAAGAACCATCTGCTTTAGAAATCAACACATCACTAATGGCAATTTCACTACCGGCCATAATTTCTTTAAAATAATTTCTATCCTTTATATTTGTTTTCACATCTGAAGTTGTATAAGCATCGCCATTTATATTTGCAATAAATAACATAGAAAAATCATCTAATATTTTTAAATCCTTTTTTAACACCTCAATAGAATCTTTAAAATTCATGCTTTTTAATATTTTTTTATTAGAAACAAGTTCTATTTGATGAACCAACCCGTTGAAAAAATTTTCAATTTCTCTTGATTGTTGTTGAAGGTGTGAAAAAGAAGATTCAGAAGCCATATTTTTTAATGTATTTCCCAAATAAAAATACAAAAACAAACCCACAAAAATTCCTGCTGAAATAATAACCCCAGAAAATACCGCTGCAATTTTTGTTTTTATAGAACGCACCTTATTCACCTCCAGCTTTAAAATACTATTTGCATTTTTATTATACCACTAAAACATCACACCTATTATACAAATATTTATCGCTTAAATAAAGGGATAACATTATTTAATTAAAAATTTGTAAATATATGTGATTTTATATAATTAATAAGCAATTCATATTATAAAACAAAAAAGCAGCCGTTGAAGGCTGCTTTAAAAATATCATATGGAAAAAGATAGTTTCGGACTAAGCCATAAAGCTTGGAGTTTCCATATGATTACAGTTGGCATAGATATCTCATCATGTCTATTATATCACTTTTATTA